>NZ_JBHWIR010000105.1:7314-15447 GCF_042731835.1 Kitasatospora sp. NPDC059817
GCCATCGCGGATGGCTGCGCCGCACAACCCAGGACCCCAAGCATCCGGAAGGAACTGGCACCATGAGCTTCCGCCCCGACCTGTCCTCTGCCCACTGGGTCAAGTCCTCCCACAGCTCCGACGGGGGTCAGTGCGTCGAGATCGCACCCGGCTTCCCGAGCGTCTTCCCCGCCGACGCCTGGCAGGCCTTCGTCACCGCCGTCCGCGCAGGCGAGTTCGGCGCCAACTGATGCTGCTCGATGGTGCCGCCGACCCGGCTCGGGGCGGCGGCACCTGACACTCTCGCTCTGGATCCGGCAGTCCTTCGCCTGCATGGGAAGAAGGAGCACGGAGCGGTGAACTCGTCGAGGCTGCAGTGGGTGTTGCCGCTCGTCGGCCGCTGTCCCCGCTCACCGAAGGTAGACCGATTCTCACTGAGGTCTGATCGGATCTGCTGTTGTCGTGAGCAGGACTCGAGCGAGAAATCGCAGGCGCCGCCAAGGGGCGTCTCGTACCCTCGTCCTCACCGGTTCGCCGAATAGCCACTGAGGATTGTGTGAAGCACTTCGATCTCCACGCCAGGATTCCGTTGCTCGTGAAGACCATGGCCGCTGCCGACCACAGCCCGGATGCTCAGCTGATACAGACACGCCACCGCGCTTCACTCGTGGAGAGCTGGGACATCGAGCCCGGATCCACCGTCCTCGAACTGGGTTGCGGGCAGGGCGATATGACCGCCGTCCTCGCGGAGGCTGTCGGACCCCAGGGACGCGTGGTGGCCGTCGATGTCGCCGATCCGACCTACGGGGCGCCGGTCACGCTCGGGGAATCGGCGGCCCGGCTCGCGGCGAGCCCGGTCGGGCCGCGCATCGACTTCCGCTTGAGCACGGATGTCCGCGACCTGTCGGTCGACTTCCCCTCCGACGCCTTCGACCACGTCGTGCTCGCCCACTGCTCCTGGTACTTCGCCTCGCTCGGGCAGCTGCGCGACACGCTGGCCCGGGTGCGGCCCTGGGCGCGGCGGCTGTGGTTCACCGAGTGGGACCTGACGCCCTCCTGCGGCGACCAGCTCGCGCACCTGCTCGCAGTATTGATCCAGGGCCAGATCGAGGCTGCAGGCTCACACGGCGAGGGCAACATCCGCACGTCCTTCTCCCGCGAGGCGCTGCTGCGGCTCCTGCCCGAGGCGGGCTGGACAGCGGACGGCGACGGGCCGGTCGACACCGACGCACTCCAGGACGCGGACTGGGAGATCACCGCCTGTCTCGACCTGATCACCGGAGGAGAACGGTTGGCCGCGCTGTCCGAACCGGTACGGCAACTCGTCCTCAGCCAGAGCGACGTCCTGCGGGCCGTCGCCGCACCGCATGGCAACCGCCCGCTCGCGGCGTACTGGGTCACCGCACGCTGAAGTGCCACCCCGGCCAAACCTTCCGACCTCAGTCGGATCCCGCAGCCCTGGCACTTCCGCAACCCGGCCGGCCCGGCCCGGCGCCCTCGAACACCGAACCAGGTTAGAACTTCAGGCTGCCCAAGGTGTACTGATGGCATCGCGTATCAGGTTGTCGTGAATTGGCCATGCTGGCAGTGGAGTTAAGAGGACATCTCATTTTGGGGCCTTAAATCGAGTGCGAGAGTTCCGGTCCGGGTGATACAAGGTCTGCGTGACTGAGCAATTCTCCTTCCCCACCCTGCTGCAGATGATCGACGAGCGGTCCGCCGCGTTCCGCGCCGCCGTCGCCGCTGCCCCCAGCCTCGACGCCGACGTCCCGTCCTGCCCGGGCTGGACGCTGTACGACCTGGCGAACCACCTCAGTGAGGGGGACCGCTTCTGGGCCTACATCGTGCTGAACACCGCGCCGGGCGACGAGCGGCCGAGCAAGGACGGGCTGGCGGCGCCCAGGGAGCGCGAGGCCCTCATAGCCTGGCTGGCCGACTCGACGGAGCAGCTGCTTGCCGCTCTGCGCGAGGCCGGCCCGGACCGGGCCTGCTGGGCCTGGTGGGAGCCGCTGGCCTCGCCGCACACGGGGGCCGCCGTGGCCCGCCGCCGCGTCCACGAGTCGCTGATCCACACCTACGACGCCCAGCTGGCCTCCGGTACGCCACAGGAGCTGCCGACGACCGAGGCGGTCGACGCCATCGAGGAGTTCCTCGCCACCGTCTGCACCGTCACCGTCCCGTGGCCGCACGAGCCCGCCACCATGGACTACCACGCAGCCGAGGCCGGCTCCTGGCGCCAGACGGTGGACGCCGCCGGTTCCCGCTTCACCCGCCTCACCGCGGCGGAGGCCGCCGAGAGCAAGCCCACCGCCGCCATCTACGGCACGGCGAGCGAGATGGCCCTGCTCATGTACATGCGTATCCCGAACGACTCGCTGCGGATGGAGGGCGACGCCGCCCTGCTCCAGCAGCTGCAGAACGGGGGCTGACGGCTTGGGGAGCGATAAGAATCTGGGCAGGCTCGGCTGAGCAATCCGCCTGGGATTGATCAGCAGGACGTCGGGCGGGCGTCGGCGGCAAGGACGAGTTCTTTGCTCGTCTTGCGGGTGGCCCGGCGGGCTGACCGGTCGGAGACCAGGCCGGCTATGGCGGCTTTGGTCTCGGCGAAGTATTCGCGGCGGCCGGTGTAGCGCTGCGCCACTGCTTGTACTCGGCGTTGGCGTGTTCCACGCAGATCCGGTTGGAGGACTGCGCTCGGCGTTCGTGCCGCCAGGCGTGCTGCTCGCCGAGGGGCGCGTCCTTCTTCGGCTTGCGGGGTGGGGCCGTGACCTGGCGTGGGAACTGGTTGGCGAGGCCCCGGTAGCCCTCGTCGACATGCACCTTGACGCCGGGGCGGCGGTCGCCGCCGCGCCGCTCCCGCAGCGCAGACTCCTGCTGCGCCTCGCAGGCAGGGACGAGCTCAGCGACGAGTTCGGCAAGATGCTGCGGGGATATGCCCGATAGGGCGTGATGAGACAAGGCCGCGCGGGCCGATGACTTCACATCCACGGGCGCCGCGCCTCGCGCCGCCTACGCCTGCCGCCGCTCCCACTGCTCCTTCGTGATCTCGTACCGCACACCCCCGTGCTCGGAACCCTCGACCGCCATCATGTAGTCCGGCGTGGGGATGTTCTCCGCGAGCGTCATCCCGAGCTTCTCCATGACGTTACGCGAAGGGCGGTTCACGGTCATCGTCTCGGCCCAGACCATGCGGATGCCGAGCTCGGCGAACCCCTTCGCCAGCAGCGCCTGCGAGACTTCGGTGGCGTAGCCCCGGCCCCAGGCCGCCTGGCGCAGGCGATAGCCGAGTTCGGCCTCCTCACGCGGGCCGCTGCGCAGCGGACGCAGGCAGAACCAGCCGACGAACGCGCCGCCGTCCTTCTCGTCCGCGGCGAACAGGCCGAGGTCATGATTCCAGCGCTCGTAGCCGGCGAGGATGCTGGGGATGGCGAGGTCGCGGACCTCCTCTGGCGGGGTTGGAGCGCCGCCGTTCAGGTAGCGCATCACCGCCGGGTCGCTGTCCAGCTCGATCAGCAGGTCCGCGTCGGCGGCGGCGAAGGGGCGGAGGGTCAGGCGCTCGGACTCGAGGTAGGTGGCCACGTGAGGATCATGGCCGAGACGGGTCGGACGGTCCAGGGAGTTTTCGGGCCGCGCCTGTCACCGGGTGGCGTTCTGACCGCAGTTCCGTGAATGATCTTCAGGTAGGCCGCGAGGGCTGTGGTCAGCTCGTTCGACCACTCTTGTGCAGCGCGGCGCTCGCGCGGAAGCGGATACGGCCGCAGCGGTCTTTCACCTCCTCGGTCGCGTCGTCCGGGCAGCAGCAGTGCCGAGCCAGCCAGGCCAGATCGCCAGGATCCAGCCAGAGTGCCACGCGCCCACGGTCGGCTTCGGTCTGAGGATTGGTCGGCTTGATCTCGGTCATGGCGAGAGGCTACTCAATCCGCAGCAAGCGCCTCGAAGATCATTCACGAAAGCGCGGGCAGAGCCTCTTTCAGACGGTCCGGGGGCGGCGGCGCCTGACGGTGTCGCTCTGGATGACGAGCCGACGCTGAACCACATCTGCCCAGACGGTGGGCGAGCCTGGCGAGGCACGGCCTGCGGTGGCTCGACGTCCCCGACGGCCCCGAACTCGGCGGTGGGAACGGGTGCCGGGGTCAGCGCATCAGGCAAGGGGGGCTCTCGCAGTACCTGTATCACCAGGGTCTCCCGGACGTCCAAAACGCCTGTCACCATGGACACACGCTGCAGCTTCACCCCCATCAGTTCAATTCAGCTGCCCCGAATGCGCGACCGTGTCGGCGCGTTCTTCGACGGCAGAAGGGACGGAGATCAATGGCGGGCAATCAATTCACCGCTCACACGGAACTTTTCGATCTGAGCGGGAAGTACGCCCTTGTCACCGGCGGCACCAGGGGAATCGGGCTGATGATAGCGCGCGGCCTTCTCCAGGCGGGCGCCCGTGTCGTCATCAGCTCGCGCAAGGCGGACGCGTGCGCGGAGGCGCAGCAGCTGCTGTCCGAATTCGGCGACGTTCAAGCAATTCCCGCCGACCTGTCCAGGCACGACGAGTGTCAGCGCCTCGCCGATCTTGTCGAGGCCGGCTCGGGACGCCTGGACATCCTTGTCAACAACGCGGGGGCGATGTGGCGCGAGCCGCTGGAGACGTTTCCGGACGAGGCCTGGGACGCGGTGATCGACCTCAACCTCAAGTCGCCGTTCTGGCTGGTGCAGGCGCTGCTCCCCGCACTTCGCAGGGCGGGCACCGCGGATGATCCCGCGCGGATCATCAACATCGGCAGTATCGCCGCCATCCACGTCGCCCAGTCGCCCAACTACTCGTACGCCAGCAGCAAAGCGGCTCTTCATCAACTCACCAGGGTGCTTGCCAGGGAGCTGGGCCCACAGCACGTCACGGTGAACGCGGTGGCACCGGGAGTGTTCCCGTCGCGGATGACGGCGTCCACGCTCGATGCCGTCGGCGACACGATCGCGGCGGCGGCCCCTCTGCGCCGGATCGGCCGCGCCGACGACATGGCGGGTGTCGCCGTGTTTCTCGCCAGCCGGGCCGGGTCCTACCTCACGGGCACCGTCATCCCGGTGGACGGCGGCATCGCGACGACCGCATCGGGCACCCCTTAGACTGCGGGACCGGCTTACGGTGAGGGGATGGCCACGATGGATCTGCGCACCGAGATCCGGGAGTTCCTCAGCTCGCGTCGCGCCCGCATCGCACCCGCGCAGGCGGGCCTTCCCGCTTACGGCGGCAACCGTCGGGTCAAGGGTCTGCGCCGCGAGGAGGTGGCGCTGCTGGCGGGGGTATCGGTCGACTACTACGTGCGCATGGAGCGCGGCAGGCTCGCCGGTGTCTCCGATGGCGTGCTCGACGCGCTGGCCTCTGCCTTGCAACTCGACGAGGCCGAGCGCGACCACCTGTTCCACCTCGCGCGCCAGTCCACGGCGCCCAGCGGCCCGCGCCGGCGCAGGCCTGCCGTGACGGTGCGCTCGACGCTGCAGCAGGTGCTCGACGCGATCTCCGGTGCGCCGGCCTGGATCGGTAACGGCCGTTATGACGTGCTCGCCATGAACCAACTCGCTCGCGCGCTGTATTCACCGGTGCTGGCCGACTCGCGACGGCCCGCGAACACGGCGCGGTTCGTCTATCTGAACCCCGAGGCGGCCAGGGATTTCTTTGTCGACTACGACCACATTGCCGGCGGAGTGGCCGCGAAGCTGCGCATGGAAGCCGGCCGCAATCCGCACGACGAGGAACTGATCACCCTGGTCGGCGAACTGTCGACGTCCAGTGAGCTGTTCCGGCAGCGGTGGGCATCTCAGGACGTGCGGCTGCACCGGTCCGGCCGCAAGCGTGTGCGCCATCCGATCGTGGGCCGGCTCGACTTGGACGTCGAGTCCCTGGAACTGCCCGCCGAACCCGGCCTGCACCTCAACGTCTACACCGCACCCGCGGGCACACCGGCCGCTGACAATCTGGCGCTCCTGGCGTCGTGGGCGGCCACCCAGCAGGCGCCGGCGACCGAGCTCGAAGCGCACAACGGATAGTCCGACCCCTTCAGTTCTGGTCCGGTGGATCCGGGCCCGGTGGCGGGAACGGGTGCCGGGTCAGTCCCACCAGAACGACCACTGGTGGGCGGCGACGAGGCCTTCGGCGTAGGCGGTCAGGGTGCCGGTGCCCTGGAAGACGAGGTCGGGGCAGAAGGCGGTGTGCTCGGCGGCCAGCGGGAGGGCCTCGGTGAGCGTGGCGGGCGGGACGGCGACGCTCAACTCCAGTGTGTCGAAGCCGACTTGGACGACCTGGGCGCCGAAGCGGCGCTCCCAGTCGGCGAGCACGGCGGCGATCTTGGCGGTGTCGTCCTCGTGGTTGAGCGGGCCGCTCCAGCCGCAGGCGGCCAGCGCCTCGGCGCCGCTGCCCGCCTCGACCAGGCCCAGGCGCGCGTCCCGTACGGACAGCAGCACGTCGGCCAGGCCGCGGGCCTCGATGCCGGGGGCGCCGTCGGGGACGGCCGCGACGGGGGCGGTGCCGGGCCAGACGGGGCCGAAGGGGGCCAGGGCGGCGTGGAGTTCGGCGGCGTCCTCGGTGTCGAGCGGGCCCTCGGACCCGTCCTCGTCGGTGCCGCCGAGCTGCTGCCACCAGCGGCGCAGCAGGGCGTCGGGGTCGTAGAGGGTGGGGTCGGAGGCGGAGGCCGGGAAGAGTTCGCCGGACAGCCAGGGGCGGTAGTCGGCGCCGTCGCCGAGGGGGACGAGCAGCAGCGGCCACAGGCCGGACTGCGGGTGGGCGCGGTGGAGTTGCTGCCACAGGCCGGCGGGGGCGGGGGCGTCGCTGATCCACAGCAGCGGCTCCGGCCCGTCCTCGCCGCCGACCAGGCGGCCGGGCGGGAGGGTGGCGGGCAGGAGACGGGACAGGTCCGAGGTCATGGGGCCACCGTAGGGGCGGTCACTGACAAGGGAGTTCGGGCAGGGGGGTCGGGCGGCGGGGTTCGGGCCCGCGGTGCGGCGGGGGTGGTTCAGGCCCAGGGCAGGGCGGCGCGGGTGCGCCAGTACGCCGGGGCGGGTTCGGCCAGGACGGCGAGGGCGGCCAGGTCGTCGGGGTCGGGGTGCAGGGTGGCGGCGGTGAGGTTGGAGGCGAGCTGGTCGACGGTCGCCGCGCCGGACAGGACGAGGTCGGCCCAGGGCTGGGCGGCGGCCGCGGCCAGGGCGAGGGCGTCGAGGGGGGCGCCGGTGCGGGTGGCGAGGGCGCGCAGTGCGGCGGTGTCGTTCCCGGTGGCGTTGCGCCCGGCGAGGCGGCCGTTGGCCATGCCTTCCTTGACGACGACCAGCCAGCCGGCGGCGTGGGCTTCGGCCAGGGCGGGGGCGGCGGAGGGTTCGAGCAGGTTCCAGGTGGCCTGGACGGCGGTGAACAGCGGGCGGCCGTCCACGGTGACGGCCAGGGCGGCGCGGATGGTGTCCGCCTGGGCCGGGCCGCTGGTGGACAGGCCGACCCGCACGCCCTGTCCGGCCAGGTCGGCCAGGCGGGCGTGCAGGGCGGTGTCGGTCAGGGCGGGGCTGTCGGGGGTGACGGAGTGGACCAGGTAGACGTCCAGGTGCGGGCCCAGCAGGGAGCGGGTCTCGTGGATCTGGCGGTCGAACACCGCCGTGGAGTGTTCCTTGACCTCGTGCGCGGCCACGCCGGTGGTCTGCCAGTCGGCCGTGTAGGTGTAGCCCCATTTGCTGCCGACCGTCACCTCGGCGGCGGCCGCGGGGTGTTCGGCGAGCCACTGGGCGACGAACTCCTCGGCGCGGCCGTAGGAGCGGGCGGTGTCGAGGTAGCGCACGCCGGCGGCGTAGGCGGCGTCGAGCAGGGCGTGGGTGCGGTCGCGCAGCGCCTCGACGGTGCGTTCGGCGGGCAGGTCGCCGTCGCGTCCGAGGGTGATGTAGCCGGGCCGGCCGACGGCTGCGGTGCCCAGGCCGTACCGCGCGATCGGCGGGCGGTCGGCGGCGGCTCCGGTGGCGGGGTCGGTCGGCATGGCGGGGTCTCCTCGGGCGCGACGGTGCTCACCTGGGACTTTACCGTCGGGTCGGCCGGCGCGGGGGCGCCCCGCCGCCGGGGCGCGCGGGGGGGCGGCGGCGGCGCGCCCGCCCCGCCGCCGCCGCGCCGCCCGCGGGGCCGGCCCCGCGCCC
>NZ_JBHWIR010000105.1:15457-21405 GCF_042731835.1 Kitasatospora sp. NPDC059817
CTCCGGGGGCGCCCGGGTGCCCACCTGGGTATTTACCGTGGGGTCGGCCGGCGCATCCGGCCGCGGGGGTCGGGCGGTCGGCCGGATGCGCCGGTCAGCCAGGCCGGTCAGTCAGTCAGGCCAAGGTCGGTCAGCCGGGTCAGCCGGGTCAGCCGGCGGCGATGGTGGCCCGGATCCAGTCGGCGTAGGCGCGCACGTCGGTGTACAGGCCCGGACCTTCGGAGCAGGGCACGCCCGGGGCGCCGGGGCCGGAGGTGGTGCCGATGAGCTCCCAGCGGCCGCCGCGGCCGCGCTGGATCTGCGGGCCGCCGGAGTCGCCGAAGCAGGCCATGGCCTTCGGGGTGGGGCTGGTCGTGCACAGGCGGGTGGGGCCGGCGAAGCCGGGGGCGCAGTCGGCCGCGGCGGCGCGGCGGGTGTCGAGTTCCTGGAGGCGGTCCGGGAAGACCATGTCCTCGTACTTGGGGGTGTCGAGGACGGTGCCGAAGCCGAGCAGCCGGGTCGGGGTGCCGGGCGGGCCGGGTCGCTGGGCGACGGGGGCGGGCCGCTGGGCGACGGGGCGGTCCAGGCGCACCAGGGCGAGGTCGTCGTAGTTGGGGCGGGTCTGGCCGTCGCCGAAGCTGAAGCCGGGGTGGACGACGGTGCGGGTGATGGCCCGGACGGTGCCGCCGCTCTTGCGGTGCGCGCTGCCGATGCGCACGGTGCCGTCGAGCGTCAGCTCGCTGCCCGGGTAGCCCTGGACGCAGTGGGCGGCGGTGAGGACCCACTGGGGGTCGATCAGTGTGGCGCCGCAGGTGCCGTCGGCTATCTGCTTGGCGCTCATCGGGATCGTGGCCATGAACGGGTAGCGCTCGGTGGAGTCGTGGCCGTTGACGATCGCCTGGGCGCTTCCGGTCATGGCGGTGGCGCCCAGGGCGGCGGCGAGGGCGGCGACGGCGGTGGCGCGGGCGGCGCGGCGGCGGACGGTCTTGCGCAGGAGCACGGGTGACGGCCTTTCGGATCGGTTGGTTCGGATGCGTCCAGCCAACCCTGCGGCGCCCGGCCGGGACATCCGGGCAGCGGGCCGCCGGGCCCGGGGGCTGTCCCCCGGGCGCGGCGGCGGGCTACCAGGGGGTCGCGGCGGGCTGGGCGTTGGTGCCCGGGGCCTGCGCCGGCCTGGGCGCGGGGGTGGCTGCGGGCCGGGTGGCGGGCGAGGGCCGAGTGGCGGGCGCGGGCCGGGTGGCGGGCGCGCCGAAGTCGCCGACGTCGTCGGAGGAGGAGGTGCGGATGGCCCGGGGCGCGGAGGGCTGCAGGGAGTCGGCGGCGCGCACGGCCCGGACGGGGGCGAGGGCGGGGGCCGGGGCGAGGCTCTGGTCGAGGCGGACGACGAAGTTGACGTAGTCCAGGGGCTTGTCGGGCCAGTGGCAGTCGTTGCTGGTCAGCAGGCGGCTGCGGACGCCGTCGCGTTCGGTGACGGGTCCGGGGGTGACGCGCAGGTTCGGCTGCCAGCTGCGGCCCCACAGGTGGTGTTCCAGGGTCAGCGTCCAGCTGTCCTCGTCGACTTCCAGGGTGGCGCCGACCCGGCCGGGCAGAATCCGGGTGCCGTAGGGGCCGCGCACCACCGCGCGCTGGTCGAAGCTGGCGTTCTTGCCGACCACGGTGATCCGCCATGCGCCGTGGAACCTGAGCATCGCCGCACTCCTGACGTCCTGGCGCGCCGTCCGGGCGGGCGCGCTTCCGTCGGGGTCAACGGCTGCGGGGCGGTGGGCGGCTCAGCGGTGGGCGGCTCAGCGGTGGGCGGCTCAGCGGTGGGCGGCTCAAAGGGCCGGGCCGGCCGGGGCGGGCGGCGCGGACCCGGCTCGGGCGGCGTCGGGCCCGGTTCAGGCGGCGTCGGGGCGGGCCGCGGGCCGGGTGGTGCGGGCGGGTTCGCCGGGGGCGGTGTGGGCGGTGTGGGCGAGCGCCGGGTAGCCGTGCGCGGTGAGGACGAGGTCGGCGTAGCGGCGGTCGTCGAAGGGGACTCCGTGGCGCCGGAGCAGGTCGAACAGTTCGGCGAGGCGGCGGTGTTCGGTGCCGCGCGGCAGCCCGTCGCGGGTGGTGCCCAGGATGCCGAGGACCGGCCCGTACAGGCGGGCGCCGCGGGCGATGCGAGCGGCGCGGGCGGTCCGGCGGGGTGCCGGGGTCAGACGCAGCAGCAGGACGAGCCGGTGGGCGCCGGAGTCGGCGTCCTGCCCGGCGTCCATCGTGAGGCCCTGGATGTCGCGCCACCGGTAGCGGCGCGGGACGAACGCCCGGACGAGGGTGAGGCCGTGGTCGTCGGCGCGCAGCCAGAAGCCGTACGGGACGGGCAGGGCCACGCCCAGGACGGCCGCGCTCGACAGCAGCAGCGCGGGGACGGCGCCCATCCGGCCGGCGGCCCCGGTGTCGGCGAGCACGACGCCCATCGCCAGGGCGAGCACGCAGCCGACGGGGGCGCCGGCGGCTCGCCACAGGAAGCCCAGCCGCACCGTCTGGTGTCGCGGCGCCGTGTTCACGGGCGCTCCCTTCCCATGTCGTGCCGTCGGTGGGGCCGGCCGGTCCGGCCGGTCCCGTCTCGGGTGTCGATGCCTGGTGGTCCCAGGGGAGTCGGTCACACTACCGGCCTGCCAAGATCATTCGGATGATCCGGGGGAAACGTCAAATGTCTTTAACACGAACGGACTTGATGGCCAGTCAGTTCGACCGGCCGGCCTGCGGTCCAGGATGTCAGCCACCGGTGGAGGGGTCAACTGACGTTGATTGGCGGTATCTTGTGATCCACGCCAGCTGATGCCGTTGGGTTATCGTGACCTGGCCGGCCCTGCCCGCCCGCCAGGAGGAGACGCGCGGGGCCCCGGTGAGGAGGGCGGGCCATGGCGGAATCGAACCGGGAGGACGGACCGGTGGAACTGTCCGGGCTCGCGGCCAGGATCGAGGCGCTGTTCCACACCGTCCGCAGGCCCGACCGCGAGCAGTACACCAACGAAGAGGTCGCCCGGGCCTGCCGCGAGGCGACCGGGGAGTCGTTCTCCACCACCTACCTGTGGCAGCTGCGCACCGGGCGCCGGGACAACCCGACCAAGCGCCACCTGGAGGCGCTCGCCCAGTTCTTCCAGGTCCCGCCCGCGTACTTCTTCGACGAGCGGCAGGGCGCGGAGATCGCCAAGGAGCTCGCCCTGCTCGGCGCGCTGCGCGACGCGGGCGTGCGCAGCCTGGCGCTGCGCGCGGTCGGCCTCTCCTCCGAGGGCCTGGACACGGTCAGCGAGCTGATCGACGTCATCGCCCGCCGGGACGCTGCCCGCCGGCACCCGGCGCCCTGACGCCGGCGGCGCGGACGGGCGCGCGGACGGGGGTACGGGCCGCGGGCGGGGCGGACGGAGTCCGGGGCTAGGAAGACGGGGGCCAGGCACGGAGGCGGAACCACGGCGGTCGGGAGATCGGGGGGAACGGGGCCGCTGATCGAGAAGGGGAACACAGCGTGCGGGACGACAGGTGCTACCGATCGGCGCTGCGCCGCTGCCGGCGGATGGCCGAACAGCTGGAACTGCCAAGCCCGTTCGACACCACCGTGCTACTGGAGCAACTCGCCCGCCGGCGGGGGCGGCCGATCGACCTGCTGCCGGTGGCCGCCCGGCCCAACGCGCCCTGCGGGCTGCTGGTGTCCACCCGGGAGGCGGACTACATCCTGTACACCGCCGACACCAGCGCGCTGCACCGCCGGCACATCCTGGTCCACGAGATCGCCCACCTGCTCCTGGACCACGCCGGCTCCGCGCCGCTCGGCCCGGCCGCGGACCTCCTGCCGCACCTGTCCCCCGACCTGGTCCGGCGGGTGCTCGGGCGCACCGGCTACGACGAGCCCCAGGAACGCGAGGCCGAGCTGCTGGCCTCCCTCATCCTCAGCCGGGCCGCCAAGGCCGACGCCGCGCACCCGCCCGGCCCCGCCCCGCACCCGGACTCGCTGGACGTCCTGGACGTCCTGCTCACCGGCGAGCCCGGACCCGGACCCGCCGGCGACCGGGCGGCCGACGGTCGGGCGGCGGGCGGTCGGGCGGCGGGCGACCGGGCGGCGGGGCGTCCGTGAGCGGCCTCGTCCTCTACGGCGTCGCGCTGTTCTTCGCCCTGAGCGCCTGGCACTTCGCCCGCGGCCGCCGGACCAACCCGCGCGCCATCGCCCGCTACAGCTGCTACGCCACCGCGCTGCTCGCCGCCGCCCTGCTGCTGCTCGCCCCGCCCACCGTCCAGGCCGCCGACCGGCTGCACCGACTCGGGATCGCGCCCGCCCTGCCCGTCCTGCTCGGCGACACGCTGCGCATCGGCGCGGCCTGCGCGATCCGGCTGCTGGCCGGTGTCCTGCGCGATCCCGAACTTCCCCGCCGCGCGGTGCGGCGCCAGCTGGCCCTGCTGGCCGGTGTCCTGGGGGTGCGGGCGGTCCTGTTCGTCGCCGCCGCGCCGGGCCTGGATGCCTCCGACCTCACCGCCGCGCCCTCCGCCGGCGCCCGCCTGGCGCTGGCCGGGTACACCGCCGCCGGCGTGCTCTACCTCGCCTACTGCCTCACCGCCCTGCTGCGCCAGCTCGCCCGGCTCGCCCGCGCCGCCGCGCCCGGGCGGCAGCGCAGCGGGCTGCGGCTGCTCACCCTGAGCCTGGTCGCGGGCCTGCTGTGGAACGCCTGGGGCGTCGACGACGTCGTCCAGGCGGCGGCCACCGGCACCCAGGCCGGCGCCGAGGACGCCCTGTGCGGCGTCCTGGGCCTGCTGTGCGTGGCACTGCTGGCGACCGGCCTGGGCACCACGGTGTGGCCGGCCGCGCACGCCGCCGTCCGCGGCTGGCTGCGCGCCCACCGCCGCTACCGGGCGCTGGCCCCGCTCTGGCGGGACCTGCACACCGTGCTGCCGGAGATCGCGCTCGCCCCGGCCAGCCGGCTGCCGCTGCTGCCGCCGCGCGACCCGCAGTTCGCCCTGTACCGGCGGATCATCGAGATCCACGACGCCCGGCTGATCCTGCGTCAGCACCTCGACCCGCGCACCCCGCAGTGGCTCGCCGCCGCCACCTCGCGCTTCCCCCCGTCCGCCGCCCGGGCCGACGCCACCGCCGAGGCCGCCGCACTGGCCGCCGCACTGGAACGCGCGGCCGCCGGCGCCCGGCCCAACCCCGACACCCCGCGCACCGCCCCGGCGGCCGAACCGCCGCACGCCCTGGGGCCGGACCTGGAGTCCGAGGCCGACCACCTGGCCCACCTCACCCGCGTCTACGCCACCTGCCCGGCCGTCGCCGAGGTCCGCGCCCGTGCCCGCGCCGCCGCCCCCTCCCCCAGCGCCCCCGACCCCGACCCGGTCGCGAGCCCCGTGCGGTGAGCCGCCGGACCGGCCCGGGGGTACCCCGCCGGGGGAACGGCGGGAGCGGGCCGGGGCGGCGGCCGCTACCGGCGGACGGCCGCCAGCGAGCGCAACTGCACGTGGACGGCGCCCGGTTCGGTGCCGGTCAGCGCGGCGACCTCGGCGGCGGGCAGGGCGAGGACCAGGTGCAGCAGCAGGACGTCCTGCTGGGGGGCGGTGAGGTGGGCGACCGGGCCGAGCGGGCGCGGGCCGGCCAGGGCGCAGACGCGTCGGCGGACCGCCTGCCAGGCGCAGGCGGCCGGGCTGGCGGTGGCCAGGGCGTCGAGCCAGTGGCCGCTGAGGTCGTCGAAGGCGCCCTGGACGGCCAGCGGGGCGTCGGCCGCGGGGAGCAGCAGGGCGGCGTAGTCGAGGTAGTGGCGCAGGTGGAGGTCGTACAGCGCCCACAGGCCCAGCGCCGGTCCGGTGGCGGTGGTCATGGCGGTGGCGTTGGTCGTGGCGTTGGCGGTGGTCGGCTGTCGTGGTGGTGTCGGCATGGTTGATTCCCGAGGTGGCGCGGGTGGGTGCTGGTCCGCGGACGGGGGGGGGGGGGGGGGGTGGTCGCACCCGGCACGCGGCGCCAA
>NZ_JBHWIR010000105.1:21415-26252 GCF_042731835.1 Kitasatospora sp. NPDC059817
CGCCGCGCGGGGGCGGGGGGGCCCCCCCCCCCCCCCCGGCACCGGGTCACACGAGTACCGGCGGGCCGCCGCCGGCGCCGTCACGGCCCGTCCCGGCGGAGTGGCCGGGGTGGCCGGCGTCCTCGGCGCGGTCGGCGGCCAGGCTGTTGCGCAGGGTCACCCACAGTTTGAACAGGATGTCCGTCGGGGTGCCGCTGCTGGAGGACTGCATGGCCCGGGTGAACTCCCGTTGGTACGTGCGGGAGTTGACCGGTGCCGAGGTGCGGGCGTTGTTCGTCCGCTCCCAGGCCGCCGCCCACAGTGCGCGGCGGGCCTCCTTGACCCCGCAGACCTCCATGTAGGTGAGGAACACCGCCTTGCGCAGCGGGGCCTCACCCCTGAGGACCAGCGCCAGGGTGCTGGAGGGCAGGCGCCCTCCCCCGGCCCGGGCCCGGCGGTCCAGCTCCTCCAGGGAGGGCCAGTCGGCCTTGCGCCGCATCTCGTGCATCGCCCGTCGCAGGTCGGCGAGGGAGTCGACCTGCTCGGGGTTGAGCCGTCGGGGCGCCCGGCGCTGGGTCCCGGAGGGGCGCGGGACGTGGGCCCAGTAGTTGGCCAGGGTCCACTTGCGGCGGGCCGCCTTGAGGTCGCCGTCGCAGGCCCGGGTGAGGGCCTCGACGACCTCCCAGTTCGGCATGGTCCGGCCGCTGGTGGCCCGTTGCAGGGTGGTCGGGTGGTAGTTGGTCCGGTCGGCGAGCTGACGGTAGGTCAGCCCCGCCTCTTCACGCTGCTCGCGCAGCAACGCGGCGAGCCGACCCAGGGCCGGCTCGGTCGCCGCGATCGGTTTCTCCTGGCGTCCCATCGCGGTCCGGCGTTCCTTCTAGGCCCGCCCCTGCTGGAGCCTGGCATTCAACAGCAGTCCGCCGGTGGCCAGTTCGAGCGCCGCTCCCGCCGACATGCCCGTCCTCACCAGGGCGGCGGCCACGACGACCACGACGACGACCACGGCCGTCCGCACGGGGCCGGACGACCAGGGCAGGCCCGGCCGCGGCGGCGCCGGGTGGCCGGCGGCGCAGTGGGCGGGGGCGCGCTTCTTCTTCCGCTTCCTCGTCATCGAGGACCTCCTATATCACCGTCTACTCCAACGGACGGGAACTTCGGTGGTTGGCGTCACGCGAGGAACCCGTTTCGCGCAACACTCTGTCAGGCGTACGGGTGATTCCCAATCGGTTCGGTGAACATCGCGAAGATTGATGCGCCAGAATCCCGGGCCCGGCCCGCAATCTCGTCACAACCCTGTGACATCAGTGCAGTTCAGGAACTCGAAACCGGAATTTGATGCATTTTTGTGCAACTCGCCCTTGTAGCCGTCCTGGCTGAATGTGACGATGTGCAGCAGCGTCATCCAGACCTGCGGGTCAGGAACCCGGGGGCGCTGTCTACTCCAAATTCTCGGGAACACCGGCAGCGGGCCGTGTTGGCGCATGGGCCCGTCCGAACAGCAGAGACCGCCCGGCCCCCAGCGGCCCGAGCGGTCTCTCTGTGTTTGTCCGCCGGGGGAAAGGGCGGCGGCCGGCGGACACGGCAGCCGACGGAAGGGGTTTCCGGGAGGCGGTGGTCCGGAATCCGGTGGCCCGGGGCGGCGGGGTGTTGGCACAGTGGGCCCCATGACGACTCCCGATGATGGTGGCGCGTTCGTCCCCGGCCTGGAGCTGGCGCGGACGCTGCACGAGGAGGCGGTGCGCCCGCTGCTGGCCGAGGCGTTCCCCGGACTCGGGTACGCGGCGGCGCGGGTGGGCGCGGGCTCGGAGGTGCTGGGCTTCGACACCGCCCGCTCGACGGACCACGACTGGGGCCCTCGCCTGGAGCTGTTCCTCTCCCCCGGCGACGCCGCCCGCCACGGGAAGCGGCTGCGCGAGGTGCTGGCGCACCGGCTGCCCCGGCAGGTGCGCGGCCGCTCCACGCACTTCCGGCGCGGCCCGGACCCGCTCGACCCGGTGCGCCACCCCGACTGGACCGAGGGCCCGGTGGACCACCTGGTCGAGGTCCACGACGTGCCCTCCTGGCTGGCCGCCCGGCTGGGCCCGGCGGCGGCCGGGTGGTACCGGACGGACCCGGGGGCCGGCGACTGGCTGGCACTGCCGCAGCAGCGCCTGGCCGAGGTGACCGGCGGCGCGGTGTTCCACGACGGCCCGGGCGACCTCACCGCGGCCCGGCGCCACCTGGCCTGGTACCCGGAGCAGGTGTGGCGCTACCTGCTGGCCTGCCAGTGGCGCCGGATCGAGCAGGAGGAGGCGTTCGTCGGGCGCTGCGCCGAGGTCGGCGACGAGCTCGGCTCGATGGTGGTGGCCGCCCGCCTGGTCCGGGAGGTGATGCGGCTGTCCCTGCTGATGGAGCGCCGCTACGCCCCGTACGGCAAGTGGCTGGGCAGCGCGTTCGGGCGCACCGGCGCCGCCGGGGAGCTGGGGCCGCTGCTGCACGGCGCGCTGACGTCCGGTCATTTCACGGAGCGGGAACGGTACTTGTGCGAGGCGTACGAGGCCGCGGCCCGCCGGCACAACGCCCTGGGGCTGACCGCACCGCTGGCGGCGGCCCGCCGGCCGTTCCACGGCCGCCCCTACCTCGTCCTGGACGCCGGCCGCTTCGCCCGGGCGCTGCTGGAGACGGTCACCGACGCGCGGCTGCGCGCCCTGCCGCCGGTGGGCGGCGTGGACCAGTGGACGGACAGCACCGACCTGCTCGGCCTGCCGCAGGCCATCCGGACAGCGGTCGGCGCCCTCGGCTGAACCCGGCGGCCGGCGGAAGTCGGGTACGGCGGCGCATTGCGGTGCGGGCCGCCGCCGGGCCAGCCTGTGGGGCGGACGCCGCGACCCGTGCGGACGCCACCCGGCCCGAGAGGACCCCGCCCGGTGAACGGCTTCGAGTACCTGCTCGGCATGCTGCTGGCCCAGCCCGTACGGGCCCGGGACGCGCTGCGCGCCCGCCTGCCCACCACCCGCCGGCTGCACGCCCTGGCCTCCTCGCCGCAGGTCGAGGCGCTGCGGGCCGCCGAGCGCGCGCGGATCCGCCGGATGGTCGAGGGCCTGGCCGCGGTGGAGGGCGTGACGCACCTGCTGACCCGCGTCGCCGACCACTGCGACCGCCCCGCCTCGCTCGGCCTGCTCACCACCACCGCCGAGGGCCGCGGCGTGCTGGTCTGCCGGATGAGCGCCGCCGCCTACTTCGCCACCGGCGAGGACATCACCGCCGTCCTGCCCAGGATCGAGGCGGCGGGCCTGGCCGACTGGGGCTTCCCGAACACCTGGGGCGACGAACCGCCGTACTCACCGGGCACGGTCGCCTACGCGCTGCGCTACCACCGCGACCGCGGCCTCTTCCCCGACGGCTGGCGGATGCCCGGCCCGAGCCTGTCCACCGCCGACGCCACCCTGGTCTGGGACCTGTCCGGCATCCCCCGCCCGGACCCGTACTGGCCGCGCCCGGGCAGCGACGTGTACTTCCGGCACGAGCAGATCCCGGCGGACGGCGACCCGGCCGCGCTGCTGCGGGCCGCCCGCGCCGAGGGGCGGGGCCCGGTACTGGTGCTCACCTTCGGCCGCGACTGGACGGACACCTGCACGTACCACGCCGTGCCGCGCGGGCGCGGGCGCAGACACGGGCGCGAACCGGGCTGAGCGCCCGGTGCGGCCGGGGGCGGCGCCCCGGCCGCGCGCACGGTTCAGGCGCTCAGCACTGGGGCCGGCGGCCGTGGTTGGCCCCGCGCCGGGCCCGGGCCTTCTTCTTGCGGCGACGCTTCGACGACATGGCCACTCCTCTCGCAACCAGGACACCCCCGGCCTCCACCGTTCCACACCCGGCCCGCACCGGCCCGCCGGGAGCGGCCGTCACGGGCCCCGGGCGGGGGCGGGGGCGGGGCCTCAGGCGGAGGCGGCGCTGCGGTCGAGGGCGGCGCGCCAGGCGGGGCTGTCGACGTAGTGGTTGTCGAAGCGCCCGGCGGAGGCGGCGATCGCGCCCGGGTCGGTCTCGCCGCGCATCACGCGGCCCAGCAGGCGCAGGTAGTCGAAGCGGTCCATGCCCGGGGTGAACACGAACAGGACGTCGGCCTCGGCGCCCGGGGCGGCGGCGAAGGCGTGCGGGGTGTGCGGCGGCACGGCGAGGAAGTCGCCCTCGCCCAGGATCGTGACCTCCTCGCCGACCAGCACCTGCAGCGAGCCGCCGATCACGAAGAACAGCTCCCACGCCCGGGTGTGGAAGTGCGCGGGGGCCCCGACGGCGCCCTTGGCGAAGGTGGAGCGGTAGCTGGTGAACCCGCCCTCGGTGTGCGCCGAGTCGGCGAGCAGGGTCATGGTGCTGCTCGGGTCGGCGCAGCTCTCGGCCTCGGCGTGGCGGGTCAGCACGGGGGCGGCGGTGGCGGTGTTGCTCGTCGTCGTCATGGGACCAGGCTAGAACCGGAAAGACCCGCCATCAGGTGGCAATTGAATGCCACTTTCACGGGTCAATTCCCGGGGCCGGCGGCCGCTGGCAGACCGGCAGACCTGCCCGATGACGACGGACGATCTTCTGCGGCACCAGGACGAACGGCGGGCCGAGGCCGCGTCCGCCTGACCTGCCCGTCCGTGCTACTCCGCCGGGCCCGCCACCCGTCAACGCGGACGGCGCGCGGCACCCGTTCGGGGGGCGGACGTGCGGCGCGGGCCGCTGTGCCCGTAGCGTCGTCGCTGCACACGGCGTAGGACGCGGGGAGGGTGTCGGCGATGGCGGGAGTGCCGGTCATGAGGGGTGGGCGGCGGCCCGGGCGGGGCGCCCCGGCCCCCGGGGTGGGGGCGGCCCGGGTGAGGGCGGCCGCCAGCGGCGCCGCCCC
>NZ_JBHWIR010000106.1:0-4957 GCF_042731835.1 Kitasatospora sp. NPDC059817
GCCTGCCCACCAACCAGGCCCCGCTGTGCACCGCCGGCGACACCCGGCAGTACGACAATAACTGCCGCCGCGACGGCGTCGCCGCCCCCACCGGCCACACCGCCGGGGCCGCCGCCCGCCACCACATAGACGGTCAGCGCCGCCACCCCCGCCGGAACATAGAAACCGAAATCTCCCGGTCGGGTGAACTCCTTCTGCCCGGAGGGCTGCGCTATGCGCGGGAGCGTCCCGCCCGCGGCGACCGCCGAGGCCGGAAACACACCGGTCATCATCACCAGGCCACCCGCCAACGCCGGTACGCCCACCGCTGCCCGCCGCAAACGAGAGGGCTCTCCACTCTGTCCGGCCATGACGTCGTCCTGCCTTTCGGGTCCGTTGACGCGGAAACGTGCAAGGGGACGACCCACGCCGCCACGGCCCTGGCACCGGCCCCGCTTTGAGCATCGACCGCCGCCCACCACACCGCCACCGTTGACGGGGCATCCGCAGTAGCCGGTGTGCTTCTCATCGGAGGCGGGGGCCTGACCGCCTCTGTGGGCGGCTCGCTACCAGGTGAGCAGGACGTAGCCGGGTCCGCCGTTGTGGCCACTGGTGGCCGGGGCCCCTCCGTCGGTGCCGTTCTGACCGCCCTGGCTATCGGGGCTGGGGTCGGGGCCGCCTCCGTGTCCTCCACCGCCTCCGGCTCCGCCGCCCGCGCCGTCAAGGCCGGAACCGCCCTGGCCGACACCGGCGGGAAGGGTGACGGGCAGGGCCACAGAGGGCCGGCCGGGCGCACCGCCCTGACCACCGGTACCGCCGCTCCCGCCGCCCGTGGACGAGCCGCCGCTCCCCACGCGGCCGGCGCTGCCGGTGCCACCGGCTCGCGCGGCCGAACTGGACTGGCCGCCCCGGCCGTAAGCACCGCCGCCGCCATTGGCCAGGACGGGGCTGGAACCCGTGCAGGCATTGACCCTGCCGCCCGCTGCTCCGGCGCCGCCACTGCCGCCCGGGACTCCGGCACCGCCCAGCCCGCCGACGCCACCGGCGGAGCCGCCTGCCCGCTCGCCCCGGCCACCGCCGCCGCCACCCCCGCCGCTGCCACCCGTTTCGCCCGGCTGGCCGCCGAGCGCCGCGGCGCGTCCCTTGCTGGTCAGGGCGGAGACGAAGGACGGTCCGCCCGGGTAGTTGCCGGAGAACGTACTGGTGCCCGCTGTGCCCGCGGTGCCGCTCGTGCCGGGAGAGAAGAGGGAATCGGCCCTTCCCCCGGACCCTCCGGCACCGCCCGTACCCTGGCGCAGCAGCGTCCCGGGGCTTCCGACGAGGACCACGAGTTGCTCTCCGGCTTGGACAGCGAGCGTGCAGGACACGAACGCACCCCCGCCGCCGCCCCCGCCACCGGCGCCTCCACCGCCACCGGCTCCCCCGCCCCCACCGCCACCGGCCGCAGGGCCCACGAAGTAGCTCCCCCCGCCGCCCCCACCACCACCGGCTCCCCCACCGCCGCCGACGCCACCGGCACCGCCCCCGGCGACCACGTACGCGGTCACGGCGGTCACCCCCGCCGGCACCCGGAAGCGGTACCGCCCGGGCGTGGTGTACTCCTGCTGCCCCTGCCCCGACGCTCGGACCGCAACCGCGGAAGCCTCGCCGACCGGGGCCGCCACAGCGGTAGGCACACCGCCCCCCAACAAGCACCCCACCGCGAGGGGAACACCCGCGACAACCCACCGCAGCCTCGCGGCACCCTCTGCCGACCCTGCCATGACACATCCTCCGTATCTCTGGTCGAAGTGAACCGCTCTCCGACGGCACACATCCGTCGACGGATCATCTGATCCACCACCACATGACCTGCCATCGCTGTACCCGACATGGTGAGCACGTGTGCCCCGGGCAGACGCACCACCACCGTCACCCGGACCAGAAGGGAGGCGCCGGTTCCGGCGCCGCCGCGCGGCGCCGGCCACCGCCAGGATCGGGACGGCCGCGATGGACACGGTCACAGCCGATTTCCGGATCGAGACCGAACACGACGGCTACGCGTGCGCCCTGGAGGCAGTCGTCGAAGCGCGGCCCGCCGGCATCGAACCATCGCGCCCCCGGCTCCCGCGTCCTGACGCTCCGATGGATTCGTCACCCACGAGCCGCGCCGGAGGCGCAACGGCTTCTCGATCTCAGGTCCGGACTGGGCTCGGCTTCGTCACAGTGAGGTCAGGGTGAGAGTGACGAGGCCGCTGGCCCCCGAGATGGTGCCGTCCCCGAGCGGGCACAGTTCGGGGTTGGTGCCGGTGATGTCGGTGGCTTCCAGGATCTTCTCGGCGGTGTCGCCCGTGTAGCGACCGGCGGTGACGGTGCCGGTGAAGGTGGCGGCACCACCGGTGTCCTCCACGGAGGTCCAATGCACGGCGCTGGTGCTCTGGTCGCTCCAGGTGATGGTCTCGTCGAACGGGGCCAGAGCGTGGAGCAGGTTGACACAGGTCTCGCCCGGCTCAGCGCTCGTGGTCGCGCTCGTCCCGGGAAGACCCGCCTCGCACGTCGCGTAGGAGTTCTGGTTGGCGATGCTGACGTCCTGCGGCCGGTCGGTCAGCACGGGGGTGTACTCGCTGGTGAACGTGCCCTCGCACTGCACGTCCAGCAGCCCTTGAGCGTGAGCCGGTGCGCCGGCCGGGGCCAGCAGGAGCCCACAGGCCAGCGCCATGGCCCCGGCCAGGCCGACGAGACGGGAGAGCGCGAATCGGGACGGAACGGCGTTCATCGAACCTCCGAACGAGGGAACCTCAATCTGCTTTGTGCACTTACGATGACACGGAACGTCGGCGCGGAGGGAGCGCACAGCGACGGCGCGCCGTAGCGCGGACAGCGACGCGGCCCCGCACGCGCCCTGCGGGCACCCCCGCACCCCGGACTGCCACGACCGCCGCCCACCACGGCCCCCGGGCCGCCTCCGCACCACCGGGATCGCCGCATCGATCCCCCAACCGCCCAACGGAGCAACCGCCGTGGCGGAGGGCCCCGGTACAGTGGCGCGCGATGAGCGCAGCGGTGATCCTGTGAGCGACGACCCGCTGTCATCTCGGCCGGGCCCTCGTCATCATCATCGTCCTCACGGACCTACAGGCCAGGAGGCCAACGTTGTTCTCCTTCTCCGTCCACCGCCGAGTACGGCGGGCCGCCGCCGTCACCGTGGCCGCCGCTGCGGCAGGCGCCGCCATGCTCTCCCTCGCCGCCGCTCCCGCCTACGCCGCCACGCCCTCCTACGCCTGCGACGACGTGACCACTGTCGGCCCCCTGGGCGAGGGGGTGCTCAACTGCGTCCCGTCCGGCGGCGCTCCCAGTTCCGGGACGATCAGCACCACCTTCACCATCGTCCGCCGCTCCGACCAGGTCACCCTCACCTGTGTCCCGGTCGCCGGCGTCGCCGGGGAGGCCGTCTCCAGCGACCTGGTCACCGGCCTCTCCTGTACCGAGTAGCAGGGCCAGCCGCGGCGGCCAGGCGGCCCTCGCGTCGGCGAAGTCGAGCGCCGTCCAGCCCAACGCCGGCTGGTTGCCGCACGCCACCCGGTTCGAAGACCTCCTGGCCGAGCTACCACGGCCCGTGCTGCGGCCCCGACCTGGACCCCGGTCCAGTCCGACCTCGACCACGCCCTGGACGAGGACCTCACGCGCCGAACTCTGGCTCTTCCCAGCTTTGTTCATCCTGCTGCTGCTCTTCATCCGCAGCCTGACGGCCACCCTGCCGCCCCTTGCCGTCGCCGGAGCCAGCCTGGCACTCTCCTTCGCCGTCCTGGGGTGGGCGGGCATCCCGGCCAGGGTGGTGTGGTAGGGGTTCAGTCGAGATGCCTTACAAGAGGGGTGTGGGGTGATCTCGGACTTCTGACCGGCCTTCGCGGCCGCCTCGATCCGATGTCGTTCATCACTGCCCAGGGTGACTGGGTGGCACATGGGTCGTACAGGTGAGGCGGTGGTGGTCAGATCTTGAGGGGGGAACACCTGAGTGCGGTGGAAGCGCTTCGCCCCAACCGATTTGAACCCGTCGCGCCCTGACTCATCGTCCGATCCGTGCCGCCCATGTCGACCTGGCGATCGCCGACCTGGGCTTCACCGATGTCGCCGGGGCTGCTCGGCTCGGTTCTGAGGAAGTCCTCGGAGGTCGCCGGGGCGCCTGAGCTGCGGGGTGGTTCGCGTGCTGCGTCGTCCTGGGCCGTTCGGAGGTGGTGCGCTGGCGCCGCACCCGAAGATCGCACACGATCTTGCCATGAGATCTGACACTCCGCGTGGACCCGTCTGCGGTACCACTCGTTCACCGCTTCCCGTCGTCCCGGCCGCTCTGCCGGTGTCCGCGCCGCGCTGTCGGCGTGCGCTGCTCGGTGTGCCCGTGGCGCTGTGCTGTCTGCTCGGCGCCGGCGCCCCCGCTCACCCCGCCCCCAGCGCAGGCGGGCCCCTCGCGCTGACCGACCAGCCCCACGGCCGGCAGGAATTCACCCGGACGGGCCTCAACAGCTTCAGGGTGCCCGCAGGTGTCACCTCGCTGGACCTGTACCTGCTCGGCGCGGGAGGCGGCGGCGCGCCCGGCGGGGGCGGCGGCGGCGGAGGAGGCGGCGGCGGGGGCGGGAACTGGACCTTCCTCGGCGACGCCACCGGCGGGGGCGGCGGCGGCGGGGCCGGCGGCGGAGGAGGAGGCGGGGGCAGCGGCGGAGGAGGCGGAGCGTCCCTGGTGTGCACCGCCGTTCCGGTCACCCCGGGCGAGCAGTTCCTGATCCGCGTCGGCGCGGGTGGCGCCCCGCGGGACCAGGGCGTGGGCGGCATCGGCGGCGGAGGCGGTGCGGCCGGTGCCACCCTCAAGCCGGCCAGACCCGGAGCCGCCGGCGGCGCGGGCACCGCCGCCACGAGGCCATCCGTCGGTCAGTACACCGCCCTCATCAGTCTTTCCGGGGCGAAGATCAAGGCGAACGCCAACGGCGGTGACGCCGGGGTGGTC
>NZ_JBHWIR010000106.1:4967-14523 GCF_042731835.1 Kitasatospora sp. NPDC059817
CGGGCCCCGCTCACTCTGGTCCTAGAGTGTTTCTTACCAGCCGACATATCTGTCTTGCAGGGGTTACTATATGGCGCATCCCTCTCGGCGGTGATGGCGGGGTGGTCGGCGGCGCGGGCCGGGGCGGGAGCGGAGGCACCGGCGGAGAAGCCTCCACCGGATCGCTCGGCGGAGCGGGCGGCGCGGGTGGGAGCGGCGCCGCGGGCGGGACCGGCGGGGTCTCGGTCGCGGGCGGCCGTACGCAGTCGACCGGCTGCGGACGCGGAGCCCCGTTCGTCGAAACCGCCGGCCACTCCAGCGGATCCGGCCTGGGCGGTACGGCCAGCGCCGATGCCGGCAACGGCGGCCGCGGCGCCAACGCCGTCCCCATCGGCGGCCCGGGCGGTGGCGGAGCAGGATCGCGCGGCGGCACGGGCGGCAGCGGCGGCACGGGCGGGACCCCCGCGACGATCACCCTGCCCACCGGCGTCACCCCGCCCGCCGACGCCGGACAGGGCGGCGCCGGCACCAACGGCACCGGCGGTGGCAGCGGTGGCAGAGGCGGCGACGGCGGCCAGAACCCGCCCGGCCCCGACGACCAGCCCGGCAACGGCGGCGCCAACGCCCAGAACGCCTCCGCAGACCCCGGAGGCAACGGCTACATCCTGATCACCTGGTAGCCACCCCGGCCACGCCCGGCCACACGAAGCGCCGGCAGCGCGGCCGGCTCCCGGATCGCGGTGGCTGAACCAGCGGACGGCGGCCGTGCCGGGCTCACGGCGGTGCCGGTCCCCGTCACGGTCCCGTTGCCGTCGCCCGTTCCGGGATGAACCGCAACGTCTCCCTGCCGGTACGGCACGGTTCCGGTGAGCGCAGCGGAGGCTGCGGCAACCTGGCTCCGGGCCAGGACGGACGCAACGGGTCGGGCTCCCACGGCAGTGAGGGCGGACTGGGCCAACCTGGCGGCCGGACGAACCGCACGGATGACAGGTGCCCCCGTGCCGGGAACGGCGGCAGCGGCGGTGGCGGTGGCAGCTGGGGAGGGCACGGGTACGCCGGCGCCCGGGGCGGCGACGGCTGCATCCTGCTGACCATACACTGAGCGACTTCGCCCCGCCGGCCCTCTGAGTTGCCCGCCGTGGACACGGCCCCGGAACCGAACGCGCCTGTGGACAGGGCCGTGGGGTTCCCGTCGACCGGAAGCGGGTAGGGACCGGTCCGCGTGTTGCCCGCGCACCAGGGTGGGCGGCCCGTACGGTGGGGCTCCCCACGTGCGCCCGCGCGGGTACGGCCGTTGGCGCCCGCACACCGTGGCGCGGCGGCCAACTCCCCTGTGAGCGGTACGAGTCACGGAGGTGCAGTCGTGGAGCAGTGGACCAGGCGCGAGGACGAACGGCTGCTCACCGGCCGGGGCCGCTTCGTCGCCGACATCGAGGTGCCCGGGTGCCTGGACGCGGCGTTCGTGCGCAGCGGCGTGGCCCACGGTGTGCTGCGCGGGGTGGACTGCGCTGCCGCCCGGGAGGTGCCGGGGGTGGTGGGGGCCTGGTCCGGCGCGGATCTGTCGGAGCCGGGACCGCCCGGGACGGCGGCCTCCGGCTTCCAGGGGCTTCCGGCGGTGCCGTACACGTTGTTGGCCGGACTGTCCACGGAGGAGGCCGTGGCGGGCCGGGAGTGGCCGGCGCTGGCGAGGGACCGGGTGCGGTATGTGGGCGAGGCGGTGGCGGTGGTGCTGGGTGAGGACCGCTACCGTGCCGAGGACGGAGCGGCGGCGGTGTCCGTCCGGGTCGATCCGCTGCCCGCAGCAGTCACCGCGGGCGCGGCGGCGACGGACTCGGTCCGGTTGTTCGAGGGCCTGAGCAACACCGTCTTCCGCGGGGAGGCCGGGCGGCCGATCGACGATTCGGTGTGGCGGCGGGCCGCGGTGGTGGTGGAGGGCCGCTACCGCCAGCAGCTCCTGCTGCCCTCCCCGATGGAGTGCCGGACGATCCTCGCTGTGCCCGAAGGGGGTCGGCTGACGGTGTGGTCGGGGCACCAGATGCCGCACCGGCTGCGGCGCGAACTGGCGGCGCTGCTGGGGTGGCCGGTCGACCGGGTGCGCGTGGTGGTCCCGGACACCGGCGGGGCGTTCGGGTCGAAGAGCGCGGCGTGGCCGGAGTTCGTCGTGGTCGCCCACCTGGCGGTGCGGCTGGGCCGGCCGGTGCGGTGGATCGAGGACCGGCTGGAGTCGATGACGGCCGCGTCCCGGGGCCGGGGGCAGGACCAGCGGGTGCGGCTCGCCGCCGATGCCGAAGGACGGCTGCTCGCCTACGAGTTGGAGATTGAAGCCGAGGTGGGCGCCTACCCTCAGCTCGGTGCCGGGCTGCCGATGCAGACCGCCTTGATGGCCACCGGCCCGTACACGACCCCGCAGGTGCACGCGACCGTCCGCTCGGTGCTGACCAACACCATGGTGACGTACCCGTACCGCGGTGCCGGCCGACCGGAGGCGGCGATCGCACTGGAGCGGGCCATGGACCAGGTGGCTCGTGAACTCGCCATCGACCCGGCCGAATTGAGGCGGCGCAACTTCATCCCGCCGCACCGGTTCCCGTACCGGACGCCCACCGGCCGGTGCTACGACAGCGGGAACTACGCCGCCGCGCTGGACCTGGCGCTGGAGACCCTGGACTACCCCGGGTGGCGGGCCGAACAGGCCCGGCGCCGAACGGACCCTGACGCCCTGCCGCTGGGCATCGGCCTGTCCTGCTACGTGGAACGCTCCGGCGGGGAGCCGGGCGGGCTCCACGAGTTCGGCGGCGTCGAGGCCGCAGCGGACGGCACGGTCCTCGTCCGGTGCGGCGCGGCCCCCGCCGGCCAGGGGCACGAGACGGTCTTCCCCGCGCTGGTGGCCGAAGCCCTGGGCGTGGACCCGGGCCGGGTCCGGCTGGTCGAGGGGGACACCGACGAGCAGCCCGAGGGAATGGGCTCCTTCGGCAGCCGCTCCGCCCAGGTGGCCGGTGCGATGCTGCGGCACGCCGCGCAGTTGCTGCTCGACGAGGCACGCGAGCGGGCCGCGCGGCTGTGGAGCGTTCCCACCGAGGCCGTGGACTGGTCCGACGGCGCCGCGCGCCTCGCCCGTGGCGGCTCGCCGGCGATCGAACTGGCCGAGCTGGTGCGGGCGACCGGGCCGCTGCGGGTGGACGACCGGTTCGAGGCGGGCATGGCCTTCCCCTTCGGCGCCCACGCGGCGGTGGCCGAGGTCGATCCCGAACTGGGCACCGTACGGCTGCTGCGGGTGGTGGCCGTGGACGACTGCGGCGTGCAGCTCGACCCGGTGATCGTGCGCGGGCAGGCCTTCGGGTCGGCGGTGCAGGGCATCGGCCAGGCCCTGTACGAGGGGATCCCCCACCGGGACGACGGCGTACCGCTGTTGGCCTCCGGGCTGCTGGACTACCTGCTGCCGACCTTCACCGAAGTGCCGGCCATCGAGGTCAGGGACACCTGCACCCCGGGCCCGGGTACGCCGCTGGGCGCCAAGGGGGCGGGCGAGTCGGGCTGCATCGGCACTCCGGCCGCGGTCGTCAACGCCGTGGTCGACGCGCTGCGGATCGCCGACCCCGACCTGTTGCAGATGCCGCTCACCCCGGACGTGGTCTGGCGGGCGGCCCGTGCCCCGAAGCTTGTGGAGGCGGCTCGGTGAAGCCGGCCGCCTTCGACTACGCCGTACCGCGCACGGTACCCGAGGCCGTCGAGGCGCTCAGCTCCGCGGACGGGACGGCCCAGGTGCTCGCCGGCGGGCAGAGCCTGATCCTCGACATGCGCCTGCACCGCGTGCGCCCCGGGCTGGTGGTCGACATCAACCGCGTCCCGGGACTCGACCGGATCGACCCGGACGGCGGCACCCTGCGGGTCGGCGCCCTGGTACGACACCGCGCGTTCGAATCGGCACGGGCCGTCCCCGACCCACTCGGTGCACTGTTCGCCCGCGCGGCAGTCCACATCGCCCACCCTCCCATCCGCTCGCGCGGCACGATGGCGGGCAGCTTCGCCTGGGCGCACCCCGCCTCCGAGTGGTGCGCCGTGGGCGCCGCCCTGGACGCCGACGTCGAGCTGTCCGGCCCGCGGGGCACGCGCACGGTCGCGGCCCGGGACTACTTCCAGGGGGCGCACCTGACCGCGCGCCGACCGGACGAACTGCTCACCGCGGTGACCTTCCCGCTGCTCGGCGAGGACACCGGGGTCGGCTTCACCGAGCACCGCCGTACACACTTCTGCTTCGCCCAGGTCGCGGTCGCCGCCGCCCTGACGGTGCGGGACGGGGTGGTCGCCGAGGCCCGGATCGGGCTGGCCAACTGCGCCGACCGGCCGCTGCGGGCCCGCGCCGCCGAACAGGCGCTGATCGGCGCCGAGGCCTGGGCACCCGTCGGCGGACACCGGCTGCCCGACGGGCACCCGTTCGTCCGGGCCGGCGGGATCGCGGCGCAGCAGGACGCCGCCCCCGTGCCGGAGCCGTACGCCGACACCGAGTACAAGCGGCACGCCGTCGCGGTGCTGGTCGCCAGGACGCTGCACCAGGCGGCACGGGACCTGCGTTCCCGCCGCGCCGAGCCGGACGGAGACCGCGCATGAGGATCACCCTGACCGTCAACGGCGAAACGCACCGGCTCGACGTGGAACCCCGCCGCATCCTCGCCGACGTGCTGAGGGAGGACTGCCGGTTGACCGGCACCCACCTGGGGTGCGAGCACGGCGTCTGCGGGGCGTGCACGGTCCTGGTGGACGGTGAGGCGGTCCGCTCCTGCCTCGTGTTCGCCGTGCAGTGCGACGGGAGTTCGGTGGGCACCGCGGAGGGCCTCGCCGGGCCGGGCGGCGAGCCCCACCCCCTCCAGCGGGCGTTCTCCGCCGAACACGCCCTGCAGTGCGGCTTCTGCACCCCGGGGTTCCTCATGGTTGCCGCCGGCGCCTTGGCGGCCGACCCCGGCCTCACGGACTCCCCCGAGAAGGTCGACGCCCTGGTCGGCTCCAACCTCTGCCGGTGCACCGGCTACGAACCCATCCGCCGCGCGATCCTGCGGGCCGCCCGCGAGCAGAACGCGCCGCGCCCGGACGACATGCGGGATCCGCCGCAGCGACCGTCCGCTCACAACCGCCCGTAGAAGACATCTCATGTGGAGAGTCGGCGGGTGCAGATGGGGGCTGCGGCGGTGCCGGCGAAGGCGGCGAAGTGGTCGGCCTTGCGTTCGTAGCGGCGGTGCAGTCGACGGAAACCGCCGAGCCAGGCGGTTGATCACCCAGCGGTGTCGGCCGAGGCGTTGCCTGCGGCCCGAGACAGGCTCGCCCGGTTGGTCAGAGGAGGGCGCCGCCGGAGACCTCGATGCGCTGGGCGGTCATCCAGCGCAGGCCCTCGGAGGCCAGCGTGGCGATGGCGTCGCCGATCTCCTCGGGTTCGCCGACACGGCCGAGCGCGGTCTGCCCGGCCAGACCCTGGCGCATACCGGCGTCATCCCGCATGGCACCGCCGTTGAAGTCGGTGGCGGTCGGCCCCGGGGCAATGGAGTTGACCCGGATACCTCGGGGGCCGAGCTCTGCGGCCAGAGTGCGGCTCAGCGCCTCGACGGCGGCCTTCGAGGCGGAGTAGACCGAGGTCGCGGGACTGGTGTGGCGAGTCAACGACGACGAGACGTTGATGACGTGGGCGCCCTGCGCCAGCAGCGGCACAAGCGACTGGATGAGGAAGAACGTGCCCCGCACGTTCGTGCCGAACACCGTGTCGAAGTCGTCGGCCGTGACAGCTTCCAGCGGACCGAAAACGCCAACCCCCGCGTTGTTGACCACGATATCGAGCCGCGAGGCCCCCCAGCGCTCAAGCAGTGCGCTCAGCTCGGAAGTGAAGGCTCCGAAAGAGGAGACGTCGCTGATATCGAGACGCATGACAGCGGCAGTCCCACCCGCGGCGTGCACTTGCCGCGCCGCTTCCTCGGCCCCGGCTACATCACCGCGATGAGTGACCACGACCCGCACCCCGCACGCCGCCAGCGCGAGAGCTGTACTCCGGCCCAGGCCACGGTTCGCACCGGTCACCAAAGCGATCCTGTCGGCTGTCATCAGCTGCTCCCTCATCGCACGGCACCAGAGAGACATCGGGCACCGCCATCAGATGCGAGTCGGTTGACTCGCCTTTCCATTGCAGCGTAGGCACAGCAAAAGAGGCGAGTCAAGTGACTCGCCTCGGATTTGGGGCATACTGCACGCATGGCAGCAGAGCTCTCCGCACACCACCGCCGTCTCGCCCAGCAAAAGCGCGAGGCGATCATCTCCGCAGCCACGGACCTCTTCCTGAACCGCGGCTACGACGGAACCTCCCTCGCCCGCATCGCCGAAGGGGCGGCCGTCTCGAAGTCCACCCTGTTCAAGCAGTTCCCCACCAAGGCAGCCCTCTTCGAGGCCATCGTCACCGAGTCCTGGCAGCGTGACACCGCGGACACTGTCGCGCGCCCTCAGGCCGGAGACCTGCGCTCCGGCCTGACCTCCATCGGCCACCGCTACGCCGACCTGATCGGCCGGCCCGGCATGACAGCCCTGTTCCGCATCGTCATCGCCGAGCTGCCCCGCTTCCCCGAACTGGGGCAGATGCAGTTCCAACTCGGCAAGCTGCCCTACTTCACCTCGGTCCAGCACTACCTGGAGTCGGAGCACGAGGCCGGCAACGCCGACGTCCCGGACGCCGAGAGCGCCGCCAACCAGTTCCTCGGGATGATCGCCAACTACGTCCTGTGGCCCCGCATGCTGCTGACCGACTGGAACCCCTCAGCCTCTGACATCCGCTACGCCGTCGAGCAGGCCGTAGAGACCATGTTCGCCCGCTACACCTCCGATCGACCGGCCTGATCCGAAGCTGGAATTCGCACGCCGCCACCCCAGTGCTGGAGGGGCCCGTGGAGCCGTGATCGTGCGGGCCGTCGCCGTCGGCAAACGATGGCGAGCTCAAGCGGTCAGCGCATCACCGCTGTTGAGGAGGCGAGACGGCCAGCCGTGCGCCGGGAGGCAACCACGGATGCGCGCGCAGTCCATCCCCCTGCCCCGCGCCGGACTAGCCTCGGCCTCCCCACGCAGGCCGACGACCCCACGCGATCGGCACCGGGCACGGAGGCCGGCTGCGACCCCACACCAGACGAAGGCCGGCGCAACGATGACCGATCTCCGCGACGAGCAACCACACAGCGCCCCGGACGCCTTGTGGTGCCCCTTCCCCTCCCTGACGAACCCCCACGCCGAACAGGCCGACCGGCAGAGCCTGGACTGGCTGGCGCGCCACCGGCTGCTGGACGGTCGGCTACGGCAGTCCGACCGGATCGGGCGCCAGCGCAGCGGCCACCTGGCCGCCCGGACCAACCCGGAGGTCTCCGCCGAGATGCTGCGCCTGCTGTCCGACTGGTACGTGTGGCTCTTCGCCTTCGACGACGGGTACTGCGAGGACCGTGAACGCGGCCACCGCCCAGGGCCGTTGGCCCGCACGACCGCTCTCCTCGCCCGGGTGATCGACCCCGAGCCGCCCGGCGACGAGATGCCCGGACCGGCCGGCGCCTACGCGGTGGCCCTGCGGGAGATCCGGGACCGGGTCGCCGCACAGGCCTCGCCGTCACAGCTGTTCCGGTGGGAGTGCACGGTCCGCGACTACCTCTCCGCCCAGGTGTGGGAGGCCGCCAACCGCGAGGCGGGCACCGTACCGGGCCCGTCCGAGTACGTGGCCATGCGCAGGCACGCCGGGGCGACGTACACCTGCCTCGCCCTGGTCGACATCGCCGCCGGCTACGAAGTCCCGGCCGCGGAGGCGGACGGGCCTTCGCTGCGCAGGCTCAGGGACCTCACGGCGAACCTGGTGAGCTGGGACAACGACCTGTACTCCCACGCCAAGGAGACCGCGGGCGGCCAGAGCCGCCACAACCTGGTCGAGGTCCTCGCCCGCCACCACCACTGCTCTCCGGCCGAAGCCCGACGGTCCGCCGTCGCCATGCGTGACACCGAGATGCGCGCGTTCATCGAGCTGAGCCGAACCATCCACACGGACGGCAGCGCCGCGGCCTCGGCCTACGCCCGCAGCCTCGGGCTGTGGCTGCGCGGACACATCGACTGGTCCCGCGACACCTCCCGGTTCGACGTGCCGGCCCACGCGGCGGGGCACTGATGCGCGAGGAGGACACCCCACCCGGCACCGCACCGTGCGCGCCGCGCCACCTGCCCCTGCTCGGACACCTGCTCCCACTGCTCACCCACCCCGTACCCTTCCTCCAGTCGCTGGCCGACCACGGACCGGTGGTGCGGATCCACCTGTGGCGCAGACCGGTTCACGTCCTCACCGATCCCGAGCTGGTCCACCGGCTGCTCGTTCGGGACGCCGCGAAGACCGAGAAGGGCTTCGTCTTCGACAAGGCCCGCGGCCTGCTGGGCAACGGCCTGTTCACCTCCGAGGGCGCGTTCCACCTCCGCCAGCGACGCCTCGTCCAACCGGCCTTCCACCGCGACAGCATCCACCGGTACGCCGCCCTGACCACCCGACTGGCAGCGGCGGCGGTGACCCGCTGGGAGCCCGGGCAAGCCGCGCCGATCGAGCCGCGGATGCACCGACTCGCCCGGGACGTCGTGGTCGAGGCACTGTTCGCCACCCGCCTGGGCCACGCCCAGAAGGCCCGGATCGACCGGGCCGTGCCCGTGGTCCTCACCGGATTCGTCCAGCGGGCGCTCTACCCGTCACCGCTGCTGGAAAAGCTGCCCGTACCGGCCAACCGGCGCTTCGACACTGCGGTCCGGGACCTGCGCACCGTCGTGGACGAGATCATCGCCCAGGCCGCCGCCCCGTACCAGGGCCCGGACGACACGCTGCTGTCCCTACTGCTGACCACCCGCGACAAGGAGACCGGCCTCGCCATGGCGCGGGCCCAGGTCCGGGACGAAGCGGTGTCGCTGCTCCTGGCCGGCACCGAGACGACCGGCACCACGCTCGCCTGGTTCTTCCACGAACTCGCCCGGCACCAGGACCTGCAGGACGAGCTGAGCGAGGAGGTGCGCGCCGTCGCCACCGACGGCGCCGTGCCCCCTGGCGACCTACCGCGCCTGGAGCGCACGGGGCACGCGCTCAGCGAGACCCTCCGCCTCCACACCCCCAACTGGATCCTGATGCGCCGGGCAGTGGCACCGCTCCGGTACGGCGGCATCCTCCTGCCCCCGGGGGCGGAGGTCCTCTTCAGCCCGACCGCGCTGCACCGCTCCCCGCGGCTCCACCCCGACCCCTTGCGATTCGATCCCGACCGCTGGCGCCGTCCTGCGGGCCACGCCCCACCCAGACTGTTCATCCCCTTCGGCGCGGGCCACCACAAGTGCGTCGGCGAGTCCTTCGCCTGGGCCGAGATGCTCGTCGTCGCCGCAGCCGTCCTCGCCCGCCTACGGCTCAGGCCCGCCACCGCCACCCCCCTCCGGGAGAGCGCCACCGCCGCCACCATCCGCCCGCGCGGCCCGCGGGGGGAGGCGCCCCCACCCCGGGCGGAGGGGGGGGGGGGGCGCGGGGGCCCCCCACGACGCCCGCGGGGCGGGGGCCCAGGGG
>NZ_JBHWIR010000106.1:14533-26170 GCF_042731835.1 Kitasatospora sp. NPDC059817
GCCCGGCCCGCCCCCCCCCCCCCCGAGTTTCCCGCGGGGGGCCCCCCCCGGCACGGGAGCACGAGAACGTCGCCGCGAGGGCATCGATCCGGGGTGCATCAGCGAAGCACCGATACTGACAGATCGTCAACTCCTCTTCTCTCCTGGGACATTTCCCGTGCACTGACGTACAACCGCTCCGGCTCCCGCCTCCGTAGCGTCACAGCCAGTCCCGGACCCTGGTGCAACCCGCAGCAAGCGGCAGGCCAGCGGCCCACTACCTGAAGAGGAGAACTGCGTTGTCGCAGAACATACTTGACGAAGACACCCTCGCCGTCATCGAGGCGGCGGAGCGCCTGCTGGAGGGTGAGCATCCCGCGGAGCCGAGCACGCCGTCGTCCTGCGCGGACCAGCGGATCGCCGCCGTGATGGGTGGCGGGTTCTACACCTACTGCTGATCGGTGCCCTGCCCGCACTCGCCCGGCGCCCCCTCGGGCGAGTGCGGGTCCTCCCCCGCGCCGCAACGGCCTCCGGAGTGCCGGCGGGCCCGACCACAAGGACACACCGATGAATCCCACCGAGACCGCCGATCCACTGACGGTTCCCCCCGACTGGTTCGCGGCCGTGGGCACGGAGATCGCCATGGTGCTGGAGGACCTGCGCCGTGACCACCCGAGCCTGGCGGACGCGGTCACCGGCCTGCTGGCGGCGGACGGCGGCGGCCGAAGCCCCTTCCGCCTCCTGGGCATGGCCGTCCTCGGGACGATCACCGGCGAGCCCCGGCCGGCGGCCGCGGTGTGTGCGGTCTCCCGGCTGTGGTGGGCGGGGGCCGAAGCCCTCGACGACCTCGCCGACGGCCAGGGCCCGGCCGCACCCCGGGGCAGGTCCGAACTGGCCCGCACCACCCTGGCAGCCGTGGCCTGCGGGAGCACACTGCCCCACCGGGTGGCCGACCGGTACTCGGCAGCCCCGGACATCCGCCTCTCCTGGGAGCAGGAACTGGTCCGCACCGCACTGGACGCGCTGGAGGGCCAGTTGGCCGACATCGCCGAGCCGGCGGACGACCCCGTGACGTGGCGGTCCGTCATGGCCTGCTACCGGGGCAAGAGCGGCGCCGCCTACGGCCGCGACGCGGTGATGGCCGCCAGGCTCGCCACGGACCGGCCCGAAACGCTGCGCTCCTGGCGGACCTTCGGCGAACTCTTCGGCGTCCTGCGACAGCTCGGCAACGACGGAGCTCCCAGCGCGGCGCAGGAGTTCGAGGATCTGGCCAACGGCACTCGCACCCTCCTGCTGGCCCACGCACTCGCAGTCGCCGCCCCCGCGCACCGGGAGCACCTGCTGGACCTGCGTGCCCGGGCCGGCACCGACCCGGGCGCCCGCGGGGAGCTGCGGGCCGCGCTGCAGGATCCGTCCGTCCTCGACGGCTACGAACGCCGGGTCGAGTCGCTGCGGCAGCACTGCTGCGCGGTGCTCGACCGACTCGCTCCGGACGGCCCGTACCGGGAGCTGCTGCACGGTCTGGTCCACACCTCCGCCCGAACAGTGCCGAACGGAGTGTCCCCGTGCGCGAGTTGATCGACCGACCGGAGCTGCTGCGATCGATGGCCGCACGATCCGCCGGGGCAGCTCCCTTCGCATCGGGGCTGCTCGCCAGGCTCGCCGACGACGTCGAGCGCGGCGGGCCGGTGACCCTCCTGATCGGACGGCACCCACAGGCCGGCGCGCCCCTGTTCACCATCCGCGCCATGGCCGGGGTCCAGGGCCTGCTGACCGCCGGGAGGCTTCCCCGGCTGACCTCACACCTGGCCGAGTCGAGTGCGGCGGACGGACTCGAACCGCGCGGCACCGACCGGTCGTGGGACCTCTTCGTCACGGCGATCGCCGACCACCCCGCCGAGATCGCCACCGCGCTGGACAACCCGGTGCAGCAGCACGAGCCCGTCCGGGCCGCGACACTGCTGCACGGGCTCGCACTGGTGCGGGCCCAGCGGATCCGACTGCTCGAACTCGGCGCCTGCGCCGGACTCAACCTGCTGATCGACCGCTACCGGTGGTTCGGGCCCGGCTGGGAGTGGGGCGACCCCGCCTCACCGGTCCGGCTACCCGCCCACGGTCCGAACCCCGGAAACATCCGGATCGTGGCGCGCGCGGGCTGCGACCTGCGTCCCCGCGACCCCGCCGATCCGGCCGACGTGCAGACCGTACGGAGCTACCTGCCCTTCGAACACACCTTCCTGCGAGCCGCCCTCGACGACGCGCTCGACCTCGCCGCCCGCACCCCGGTCCGGGTGGACCAGGCGGATGCAGTCGGGTGGCTGCGGCGCGAGCTGGCGACGCCGGCCGATCCGTCGGTGCGCACGGTGGTCTGGCACAGCCTGTTCTGGGGGTTCCTCGAACCAGGCCAACAGGACGCCCTGGAAGGGATCATGACCGATGCCGCCGCCACCGCGCCGCTCACCCGCATCGCCTTCGAACCCCACGACTGGACGATGCCGCCACGGCTCCAGCTGATCCAGTACTCCTGAGCCCAGGGCGTTCACGGCACTCGCTCGACCCAGAAACCCGATCCCTACGTGAGGAATCCCGGCATGCTGCCCGGCGAGGCATTCCAGTACCTGGCGTCACCCACCGGCCGCCAGAACCCCTATCCCGCGTACGCCGCCCTCCGGTCCCACGGGCCAGTGGTGCGCCTGCGACCGGGGTTCTACGCGGCGACCGGGTACGACGCCGTCAACGCACTGCTGCGGGACCCGCGACTGGAAGTCCGGGGCTGGCCGGACGGTGCCGCCGCACGCCTGATCGCGGACTCCATGATGAAGGCCAACGGGTCCGACCACGCCCGCGTCCGACGGCTCGCCGCAGACGCCTTCTCACCCCGCGGGACCGACCGACTGGAGGAAGTCGTCACCGCACGGGCGACCGCCCTCGCCGACCACCTGGCCCGGATCGGCCGCGACGGCGAGGCCGTGGACCTCATGGCCGAGTTCGCCTACCCGCTGACGATCCGGATCATCGGCACACTGCTCGGTGTCCCGGACGGCGAACACCAGTGGTTGCGCGAGCGCGCCCAGGAGACGACCGCCGTCCTGGAACCGTTCCGTCCCACCGGCCCCGCCACCGCGGCCGACCGCGCCGCCCTCGAACTGGAAGCGTACGTCACCGAGCTGACCCGGCTCCGACGTACCGAACCCGGCGAGGACCTGATCACCACACTGGTACTGGCGCACGACCGCGCCGGCAGCGAACTGTCCACCCGCGAACTCGTCGTGAACCTGGTGTTCCTGCTACTGGCGGGATTCGAGACCTCCGCCAACCTCCTCGGCAACAGCCTGGGAGCCCTCCTGGACCACCCCGACCTCGCCGCGCGGCTGCGCACGGACCCGGGCCTGACCGACCGGTACGTCGAAGAGGTGTCACGCTTCGACGCGCCCCTGCAACTCACCAGCCGGTGGGCACCCGAGCCGATCGAGATCGACGGCATCGGCAGCATCGAGAAGGGCAGCCACATCCTGCTGCTCCTCGGGGCGGGAAACCACGATCCGGCGCACTTCGCCGCCCCGGACCGGTTCGACCCGTTCCGGGACGCCCAGCCGTCGCTCTCCTTCGGCGCCGGCGCACACTACTGCCTCGGCTCGGCGCTGGCCCGTACGGAGGCGCGACTGGCACTCCCGTTGCTGCTGGAGCGCCTGCCCGCCATGCGGCGCGCCGGCCCGGCAGTGCGCCGCGACCGCCTCACCTTCCGGGGCTACGCCAACCTCCCCGTGTCCTTCCGGAACTGACCGGCCGCCCGCCACCCAACCCGTGCCGTTCGTCTGCGTCCAGACCGATTCCCCATGCGGCGGCCGCACTTCGCCTCGGCCGCTTCCGCGCCGGGGCGGAGCAGTTGGGCGGTCTCGGCCCAGGTGCGGCCCAGGTGTCGCCCGGCCGCCGGCCGTCGCGGCCGCGCCGCCGGTCTCAGCGGACCTCCACCGTCACCGGCTCGGAGGTCCGTTCGCGAACGGGGTGGCGGTCGTCCAGGCCGGTCAGGCCGAACAGCACCGCGCGATACTCCAGGGCGCCGCTGTGTGCGGCCTTGACCTGCGCGACGGCCTCCGCCTCGGTGCCCGTCTCGACCACGGCGCCGCAGGTCATCCGCTCCCACGTCGAACCGCTGCTGCGGCCCTCCAGGCACACCTGCACGTAGGCGGCACCGTCGTCGTCCCCGTGCCCCGCGACCGTGAAGGTCGTGCCGACCCGCGCCGTGTGCGGAGCCGTGACCTCCACGTCGCCCTTGGCGAACGCCGGCCCGGCGGCCAGGGCCACCGAGGCCAGGCCCAGCGCACCGATCACGGCGGCCCGGCCGCCCCGCGCCTTCGTCCCGGTCCTCTTCGTCCTGCTCATGAACCAACCTCCTCTGGAACTCCCCCACATGGGGACCGCGCCTTGCTCAGGCGCCCGGATGTGCCCCACCGATTATCGGGGCCGACCGCCGCCCCGGCCGGGTTTCGACGCGGCCCGGCGTCGTCGGGACGCGACGATGGGCTGCGGGATCGTCGGGCGGGTCGCCCCGGAAGTGGGCGGCTGCCGGTCCGGTACCACGGAGGGGCTGACCGTGGCCCCGGGTCTGCCCTTTCGTCCCTCGTCCGGTCGCTCCCGCCGCCCGTAGACTCGGCGGGCGGGGACGGCCGGAAGGGCGGGGAGGGCGTGCGCGAGACACGGAGAGCCGCGGAGCGGCAGACGGCGGCGCCGGCCGCCGCCGGGCACGGGGCACGCCTCACGGGCCTGGCCGCGCTCCAGCGGCAGGTGGGGAACGCCGCGGTGACACGCCAGGTGCAGCGCCAGAAGGGCGGCCTGAACGAGCACTACGCCACGAGGCCCACCGAGCACCCCGAGTGGGGGCCGTACCAGGAGCTGACGAAGGCCGCGGGCATTCCGCAGCCCCAGGCCGACGCCGCCTGGCAACTGCTGCTCGGCGGGGTCGACTCGCAGGGCGCGCTGAACGACGAGGCCGTGGCGAAGACGAAGGACCGGCAGGAACAGCGCGAGCTCCGGGCGTCGAACACCTGGTACCAGGAGTTCGTCAAGCTCATCGCCGAGCACCTGGAGATCGAGACGCCCACCATGGCCCTGTGGGCGGGCGGCATCGAGACCAGCGACTACGCGTACCGGAAAGGCCACACGCCCCTGGGGCGGACCCGGATCGGCGGCGTGCTCAACGTCCTGGAGCTGCACCCGGACTGGAAGCTGACGGGGCCGATGTGGAGCGTCCTGTCCAAGGCCTTCGTGTCCCGCGCGACCGGCCCCGTGCACATCTTCGTCCGGGCCTACGCTCCGGAGAGCATCCTGATCAGGCTGGAAGTCCCGGAACTACGGCTGGTCCAGCGGCTGAACCCGGACGTGAAACTGATCTGGCACCCCGTATACACCGCTCCCGGCGGGCAGATGAGGGAGATCTCGAAGGACTGCCGACTCGTCGACAACGCGGAGTACGACGGGCGGGACACGTGCGTGAGCGCCCTCGTCCAGTACCTCAGGATGTTCCACGACGACAGCAACACCGAGGCCGCCCCCGCCCACAAGAGCATGGAGCAACTGCTCGTCGCGAACGGACACAAGGACGGCGTCTGAGGCTGCGGCCCGCACGCAGCGCTCTCCGGCCTCGGCCGGGCACACCTCGTCAACTGTCCGGCGGACAAGGCCCATCGGTTTCTGGGACAGGATCGGGATACTTCCCGCACCTGCCTGTGAACGACCCTCGCCTACGGTGATCACACCCGGTGAACCTCACCGGTCGAACGACATCGGGAGACCTCATGCGCACGCGCCGCCTCGCCCTCACCGCCGCCGCCGTCGCGGCGCTCGCCGCCACGGCGACGGCCTGCGGGCCGGACAACAGCGACACGGCCTCCACCGCCGCCAGCCCCGCGGCCACCGCCGCCGCGACCAACGGGGCCGCGACCGCACCCACCGGGGCCGCACCCGCCGGGGCCTCGCCGACGAAGGCCGCCGCCGCGCCCACGACGCCCTCCACACCGAAGTCGTCCGCCACGCCGAAGTCGCCCGACGCGCCCTCCGCCCCCGCCGCCGACAAGACCGGCTACGGCCAGGCCTGCGGCGCCAACGACCTCGCACTCAGCGCGAAGTCCGAATCCCAGGCCGGCGGCTACCTCCTGATCACGGCCAAGGCCAAGCCGGGCATCACCTGCACGCTCCCCGCGACCCACCCCACCATCGCGTTCGGCTCGCGCGGCATCGAGGCCGCCAACGCCGAGCAGGCCACCGGTGAACCGATCACCCTGAGCGGCGCCAAGGTCGCGTACGCGGGCATCATGACGAAGACCACCAACACCAACCAGGCAATCCAGTTCACCGACGTCATCGTGGGCATCGGCAACGCCGACCCCAACCCGGCCAGCATCGCCGTCGGCACCACGCCGGTCGACAAGCCGATCGTCACCAACTGGCACACCGTCGCGAAGGACGCCGTCCCCGGCCTCTGACGGCCGTTCACCGGAGGGGCGCGGGCCGGCCGTACGACGGCGACGACGACGGCCGCCGTACGGGCCTGCGCTGTTGCGCTGGTTCAGCTCAGAAAGTCGACGCGGTCGATGAGGCCTTCGCGCACCCGGTAGGCCACCAGGACGCGAACCGGCTCGTCGGCCAGGCCGTGGGCGACTTCGTGGTCGACCACCCAGTCGCCTTCGCTGAGCCGCCCCACGATCTCCGCCCGGCAGCGGCCCTTGGCGAACTGCCCGGCGTACCTGTCGCGCAGAGCCTGCCGGCCCTGCAGCCGGCTGCCGTCGGCCCGGTGGATCGTGATGTCCTCGGCATAGGTGGCGACGAAGGCGTCGATGTCGTGGCTGTTGTAGGCGGCGAGCTGCTGCTCGACCACGTCGCGCGGTTCGGTCATGTGGTTGATCGTTTCTTCCTCGGTGTACGGGTTGCGGGTTCAGCAGGGTTGCGTGCTACGGGTTCAGCAGGGTTGCGTGCTACGGGTTCGGCCGGGCTCAGGCAGCGAGGCGGCGGGTGGCGAGTTCGGCGTAGAGCGCGGCCCCGTCGGGGAGCACCGCGTCGTCGAACTCCGCGTAGGGCGAGTGGTTGACCGGCAGGTCGTCGGGGTCGGTCCCCTTCGGGGCGGCGCCGAGCCACACGAGCGATCCCGGCACGGCGTCCAGGACCCGGGAGAAGTCCTCCGACCCGGTCATCGGGTTCGGCATCGGCTGGAAGCGCTCCTCGCCGAAGACCTCCCGGACGGTGTCCGCCAGGAAGTCGGTCTCGGCCCCGTCGGTCACGGTCACCGGGTACTGGGGAAGGAACTCGACCTCGGCCCGCAGGCCGTGGGCGGCCGCGATGGCCCTGACCAGCTCGACCGTGGTGTCGGCGACCTTGGACTGCGCCTCGGCGGAGAAGGTGCGCACGGTCGCCTCGAAGTAGGCGGTCTCGGGGATGATGTTGCGCTGGGTGCCGGCCTGGATCAGCCCGACGGTGACCACCACCGGATCGAACACGTCGAAGCGGCGGGTCACCATGGTCTGCAGGGCGGTGACCATCTCGCAGGCCGCCGGGATGGGGTCCTTGGCCCGGTGCGGCACCGAACCGTGGCCGCCCGCACCGTGGACGGTGACGTTCAGCGCAGCGGAAGCGGCCATGATCGGCCCGCGCCGGGAGCCGAACTCCCCGTGCCGCATGGCCGACGACACGTGCAGGGCGTAGGCGGCGACCGGGCGCCTTCCTGCCGCGTCGAGCACGCCCTCGGCCAGCATGGCCCCGGCCCCGTCCCACCCCTCCTCGCCCGGCTGGAACATGAAGACCACGTCGCCGTGGAGCTGTTCCCGCCGTGCGGCCAGCAGGTGTGCGGCACCCGCGAGCATGGTGGTGTGCAGATCGTGTCCGCAGGCGTGCATGGCCCCGTTGTCGGCGGCGAACGGCAGCGGGGCCTTCTCGGCGACCGGCAGGCCGTCCATGTCCCCGCGCAGCAGCACCGCCGGCCCCGGTCGGCCGCCGCGCAGCACCGCGGTGACCGAACTCAGCGCCGAGCCCTGGCTCACCTCCAGCGGCAGGCCGTCCAGGGCCCGCAGCACCCGCTCCTGGGTGCGCGGCAGGGCCAGGCCCAACTCGGGGAACCGGTGCAGGTCGTGGCGCAGCCGGACCAGGTCCGGGGCCAGAGCGAGAGCGTCGTCGTGCAGGGACACGGGCACCTCCGTCGATCCCGCGCGTGGCGGGAACTTGTGCAGAGCGATCTTGTTCCGTGATTCTGGATCTCGCGGCGGGATTTGCCCGCGATTTCGCAGGATCACGCCACCAGGAGGCCCTTCGATGCACGAATCCACCGGCAGCCGACGGTGACCGGCTCCGAGATGCCCGACACCGCGACGACCGGCACCGAGGTGACCAGCACCGCGACGACCGGCGCCGAGGTGACGGTGGACGAGCTGGACCTCGCCCTGGTGAACGCGCTGCAACTGCGGCCCCGCGCACCCTGGTCACTGCTCGGCCAGACCCTCGGGATCAGCCCGGTCACCGCCGCCCGCCGCTGGCGCCGGCTCTCGCAGGCCGGGATCGCCTGGGTGACCGCCTACGGTCTGCCGCACCCCGAGGACCGCGGGTGCGTCGCCTACCTCGACCTCGACTGCGCTCCCGGCCGGCTCCGGCAGATCGCCGACGAACTGGCCGAGGACCCGCACGTGATGAGCATCGAACACGTCGCCCAGGGCTGCGACCTCGTCGTCACCGTGGCCTTCACCGACCTGGCGACGGTCTCCCGGTACACCGCCGAACGGCTCGGCCCACTCCCCGGGGTCAACGCCGTCCGCGTCCACCTGGCGACCGGCTTCTACGCCGAGGGGATCCGCTGGCGACTGGACTCGCTGGACCAGGCCCAGCGCGTGGAACTGCACGACGATCACCCGGCGGGCTACGGGACGCCGTCCGGCGTACGAGCTGAAGTCCGGCAAGAAGACCGGGAGTTGCTCATCAGACTGGGCGTCGACGGCCGCCTCGGCCAAGCCGAGCTGGCCGCCGCCACCGGGCTCAGCCCGTCCACGCTGCGCCGGCGCCTCGACCGGCTGGCCGCCTCCGACGCGATCCGCTTCCGCTGCGAGATCGCCGCCCGCGACGCCGGCCGGCCGGTCCTGGCGACCTTCCGGGCCGACCTCCCCCCGGAGCGGCTCGACGAGGTCGGCCCCCAGCTCGCCAGACTCCCCGAGGTCCGGCTGTGCGTGTCCGTCACCGGCCCGCACAACCTCCTGCTCTCCGTCTGGCAGCGCTCCCTCGCCGACGTCCAGCGGCTGGAAACCGCTCTCGCCCGCAGGTTCCCCGACCTACGGGTGGCCGAGCGCCGCGTGTCGCTGCGCACCGTGAAGCGGATGGGCCGGATCCTCGACGGGGACGGACGCGCGGTCCGCGCCGTTCCGCTGGACATCTGGCGGGATCCGATCCCGCTCTCCTGACGGCAGTTCAGGTCGGTCCCTGCTGCAGCGCGCCGTCACCAGGAGCTGCGGGCCGCCTCGCGCAGGCCCGGCGGCCCGCCCGTGTGTTCCGGCCATTTCCGGGCGTAGGCGCCCGTACCGGCCGCCCCGGTGGGCAGGATGGCCGACGGCCCGCGCCACTGCCCGGCCGGGCCCCGCAGACCGATCGGAAGGCAGGGACCAGCCATGCCCACGAGCGCACGGCGATGCACCGTGGCGGCGACCGTCTGCGCCGCACTCATCGGCGCAGTCGGCCTCCTCGCACCATCCGCCCAGGCCCAGGCCCCGACCTCCGCACCGGCACCGGCGACCGTGTCGTCGGCGGCGGACCGGCCCCGGGACACCACCACGCCCCCGGGCACCGAGGGACAGTCCACCACGGTCACCCGTCCCGACGGCACCCAGGCGCGGTTCGCGGTCTTCTCGACCGCCGACGGCACCGGCGGGACCATCTGGTACCAGACGCAGTCGTCCTCCGGCGGCCCGTTCGGAGCCTGGAGCCAGGTCAACGGCATGAGCCTCAGCTACCGGAACCAGGTGCTCACCGCCGCCGCGGACGCCGACGGCGCCCTGGAGGTGTTCACCATCGGGTACCAGTCGTCGGTCCTGGTACGGATGCACCAGGCGGGCCCGGACGGGCCGTGGTCGGCGCCCGAGCCCTTCGGCCCCGCCGGGGGGCTGGTGCCGAGGTTCTTCGGGGTGCCGGTGGCCTTCCAGCGGGCGGACGGCGCGCTGGCCTTCTTCGAGGTCTACCAGGGTTCGAGCAGCCCGCAGTTGTACGTCAACGAGCAGAGCACCCCCGGCATCTGGGGCTCCTGGACCAACCTGGGCACCGGTCCGCTGTCGGAGGCGGTGACCACCCCCTCCTCCGTCACCGAGGCGGCCGACGGGAGGCTGACGGTGCTCGCGCACATGTGGAACGGCCCCTCATTGTCCGCCGAGATCTCCGAGCAGGCCCCGGGCGGTGCCTGGGGCCCCTGGCGCGACTGCCGCAACGGCGGCTGCGCCGGGGGCTGACCGCCGGCGGCCACGCCCGGAAGCCCCGCGCGGCGGCCGGGAGGCCGAGCACACCGCCCCCCACCGGGATGCCCGGCGGCCTCGACCACCCCCGGGCCCGAGCCGCCCGAGGCGCTGGCGCAGACTGGGAGCCGAACACCCGACCGACCGACCGGAGGACGACACCCATGGCCGACCGGCCCCTGACGCTGATGGCAGTCCACGCCCACCCCGACGACGAGGCCACCTCGACCGGCGGCGTCCTCGCCCGCTACGCCGCCGAGGGCATCCGCACCGTCCTCGTCACCTGTACCGACGGCGCCTGCGGCGACGGCCCCGGCGGCACCAAGCCGGGCGAGGAGGGCCACGACCCCGCCGCCATCGCCGAACTGCGCCGCCAGGAACTCGAAGCCAGCTGCCGGATCCTCGGGGTCGACCACCTCGAACTGCTCGGCTACGGCGACTCCGGGATGATGGGCTGGCCCGCCAACGACGCTCCTGGATCGTTCTGGAGCACCCCCGTCGCCGACGGCGCCGCCCGGCTCGCCGACCTGATGCTCCGCTACCGGCCCGACGTCGTCGTGACCTACGACGAGAACGGCTTCTACGGCCACCCCGACCACATCCAGGCCAACCGCATCACCATGGCCGCCCTCACCCAGGCCGCCCTGACGCCCAAGGTGTACTGGACCACCGCGCCGCACTCGATGATGCAGCGCTTCGGCGAGCTCATGCGCGAGTTCGGCGCCGACGGGGGCGACGGCGCTGACAGGGCTGACGGGGACAACCCGGAGCCCACCGGGGAGGCCGTGGAGCTGCCCCCGATCGGGCTGCCCGACGAGGAGATCACCACCTGGGTGGACGCCACCGCCTTCGGCGGGCAGAAGTACGACGCGCTGCTCGCGCACGCCAGCCAGGGCGAGAACATCTTCTTCCTGAAGATGGGCCGCGAGCGGTTCACCGAACTGATGGGCGTGGAGACGTTCGTCCGGGTCCTCGACACCACCGGCGCGGCGCTGCCCGAGAAGGACCTGTTCACCGGCCTGCGCTGAGCCCCAGAGCAGGCCCGGGGCCTCGGACTGAACGATGGGGGGGCCCCCCCCCCCCGGGGGGGGGGGGGCGCGCGCCGCGCGGGGGGGGGGGGGGGGGGGGGGGGGCGGGGGGGGGGGGGGGGGCGCGGCGGGCGGGGGGGGGGGCGCGGGGGGGGCGGCGG
>NZ_JBHWIR010000107.1:0-18218 GCF_042731835.1 Kitasatospora sp. NPDC059817
CCGCAAACTCGGCCCGCACACCACCGCCCCCACCCCCCACCCCCGGTCGTCGCCCCGCTCCCCCCCCGCGGCCCAACGGCCGGTCTTATTTCTCGCGCCCTTCAGGCAGGCGGCCGTCGGAGCAGGCCGCTCAGCGGCTCGCCGCCCAGGAGAGCAGGAGGCGCAGGGCGTCGTCCGACGGGGTGTGCGGGTCGGCGGTGTAGGTGACGAGGGCCTGGTCGGGGTCGTCGGCGGGGCGGAGGGTGTCGTAGGCGAGGTCGAGGGGGCCGGCGATGGGGTGGTGGAAGAGCTTGCGGCCGGAGGTCTTGTCGGCGACCGGGTGTTCGGCCCAGAGGTGACGGAACTCCTCGCTGTGGACGCAGAGTTGGCCGACGAGCTCGGCGAGGAGGGGGTCGTGGGGGCGGCGGCCCGCCTCCAGGTGGAGGAAGGCGACGTTCTCGCGGGCGCAGGCCGTCCAGTCGCCGTAGAGCTCGCGCGAGGCGGGGTCGAGGAAGGTGCAGCGGGCGATGTTGCGGTCCTCGACCGGCAGGGCGCCGTAGTCGCCGAACAGCGCGACGGCCGCGCGGTTCCAGGCCAGGACGTCCATCCGGTGGCCCATCACCAGGGCCGGGACGTGGTCAAGCTGGTCGAGCAGGCGCAGCAGGGAGGGGCGGGGCTGCTGCGGGGCGGTGCGGCGGCGGGGCGCACGGCGGGTGGGGCGGGCGAGGCGGTGGAGGTGGCCGGACTCGTCGGGGGCGAGTTGCAGGGCGCGGGCGACGGCGTCGAGGACGGCTTCGGAGGGGTTGCCGACGCGGCCCTGTTCGAGGCGGGTGTAGTAGTCGACGCTGACCCCGGCGAGGTGGGCGAGCTCCTCGCGGCGGAGCCCGGCGACCCGGCGGCGGCCGCCGTAGTCGGGCAGGTCGACGTCCTCGGGCCGCAGCTGGGCGCGGCGGGTGCGGAGGAACTCGCTCAGGGCACTGGTCGCGTTCATAGGGATGATTCTCTCCCGGAGGGGGCCGCCGTGCCTGGCCCTGCCAGGACCAGGCACCGCCGGCACCGCACGCGGCCGGGGACCAGCCGGACGTCAGCCCGCGACGGCCTGGACAGCGAGCAGCCGGTCACCGGCGGCGAGGAGGCGGCGGGCGGTGGCGAGGCCCATGCCGCTGGTGCCGCCGGTGATCAGGACGGTGCGGTCGGCGAATTCCCGGGGGTCGACGGAGTCCCGGGGGTCGACGGGATCCCGGGTCATGGCGTTGTCGGTCATGGCACCCACTCTCCCGACGGCCGTGGAGCCGGGGCCAGGCCCGGCCCGGCCCTGGGTCCGGAAGAACCACCCTGCACCGGGAATCGACGGCGCCACCGGGCGGTTGGGGCAGGACGACAAGCGTGTGACACTCGCGAACAGGGGTCTGACATGAAGATCGGCATCATCGGTGCGGGCAACATCGGCGGCAACCTGACCCGACGGCTGACGGCGCTCGGGCACGACGTCTCGGTGGCCAACTCGCGCGGTCCGCAGTCGCTGGCCGCCCTGGCCGAGGAGACGGGCGCGACGGCCGTACCGGCCACTGAGGCGGCGCGCGGGGCACAGGTCGTGGTGGTGACGGTGCCGCTGAAGAACGTGCCGGACCTGCCGGCCGGGCTGCTGGACGGCGCGGCCGCGGGCGCGGCGGTGATCGACACCGGCAACTACTACCCGCAGCAGCGCGACGGCCGGATCGACGAGATCGAGGACGACGGCCTGACCGAGAGCCGGTGGACGGAGCGGCACCTCGGCCACCCCGTGGTGAAGGCGTTCAACGGCACCTACGCGCAGGACCTGCTGGAGCGGCCGCGGCCGGAGGGCGATCCCGAGCGGATCGCCGTGCCGGTGGCGGCGGACGACGAGGCGGCCAAGCGCGTGGTGCGGGCGCTGATCGACGAGCTGGGCTTCGACACGGTGGACGCGGGCGGGATCGACGAGTCCTGGCGGCAGCAGCCGGGCACGCCGGTGTACGGGCTGCGCGCCGGGGTGGAGGCCGTCACCCGGGCGCTCGCGGAGGCTTCTCCGGAGCGCCCGGCGGACCACAAGGCGTGACCCCGGGGGGCGTGCTCCCCGCGCACGGGCCCGGTCAGCCCGTGCGGCGGGCCCCCTCGGCCGGGACGGCGGTGAGGGTGCGCGGGGCCGCGTAGCCGGCCGCGCGGAACGCGGTGGTGACGGCGGCGGCAACGGTGTCGGCGGCCGGTGCGTCGACGAGGGCGATCACCGAGCCGCCGAAGCCGCCGCCGGTCATCCGCGCGCCGTGGGCGCCGGCGGCGAGGGCGGCCTCGACGGCGAGGTCCGTCTCGGGGCAGGAGACCCGGTAGTCGTCGCGCAGCGAGGCGTGGCCGGCGGTGAGGATCGGGCCGAGCGCGGCGGGCCGACCGGCGTCCAGGTGGGCGACGGCGGCCGTGACGCGCTCGTTCTCGGTGACCACGTGGCGCACCAACGGCCGCAGCTCCTCAGGGAGTCGGGGCAGGGCGGCCGGCAGGCCGGCGGGCGTCAGCTCGCGCAGCGCGGGCAGCCCGAGCAGCGCGGCCGCCCGCTCGCAGCCGGCCCGCAGGGCGGCGTAGGCGCCGTCGCCGAGGTCGTGCTTGACCCGGGTGTCGAGGACCAGCAGGGCGAGGCCGGCGCCGGCGAGGTCCAGCGGGACCTGCCGCATCGTCAGGTCCCGACTGTCGAGGTGCAGGGCGGCGCCCGGGCGGCAGCACATCGAGGCCATCTGGTCCATGATCCCGCAGGGGACGCCGACGAAGTCGTTCTCGGCCCGCTGGGCGATCAGGGCGAGTTCGGGCGCGGACAGCCCCAGCCCGTACAGGTCGTTGTACGCGATCGCGACGACGCATTCCAGGGCGGCCGAGGAGGACAGCCCGGCACCACCGGGCACGTCGCTCTCCAGCCGGAACTCGGCGCCGCCGACGGGGTGCCCGGCGTCGCGCAGCGCCCACACCACGGCGGCCGGGAAGGCCGCCCAGCCGGGCACCGAGCCCGGGGCCAGGTCCGCGACGGCCAGGTCGGCGACCACCCCGTCGCCCTGGGCGGACCAGAGCCGCAGCCGGCCGTCGTCGCGGCGCCGGGCCTGGGCGCGGACGGCCTGCGGGAGGGCGATCGGCAGCACGAACCCGAGGTTGTAGTCGGTGTGTTCGCCGATCAGGTTGACCCGGCCGGGGGCGGCCCACTCCCCCTCGGGGGCGTGGCCGTGGAGCTCTTCGAAGGTGTCCGCGGAGATGTTCGCAGCGGCGTTCACAGGCGTGTTCACGGGGCTACCTCCCGCAGCCGGCGGGCCGCGTCCTCGGGGGTGATGTCGTTGACAAAGGCGTCCATGCCGGATTCCACCCCGGCCAGGAACTTGAGCTTGTCGGCGGCGCGCCGGATGGTGAACAGCTCCAGGTGGAGCGCGAGTTCGTCCTCCTGGCCGGCGGGCGCCTGGTGCCATGCGGAGATGTACGGGGTGCGGCCGGCGCCGAAGAGGCGGTCGAATCGGCGCAGCAACTCCAGGTAGAGGCGCGGGAATTCGGCGCGCTGCGGCTCGTCCAGGCCGGTCAGGTCGGCGACCCGGCGGTGCGGGTAGAGGTGCACCTCGTACGGCCAGCGGGCGGCGAAGGGGACGAAGGCCGTCCAGTGCTCTCCGGCGAGCACCACCCGGGCGCCGTCGGCGCGTTCGGCGGCGAGCAGGTCGTCGAAGAGGCTGCGGCCGGTGGCGGCGCGGTGTTCGGCCGCGCGCGCGGCCATCCGGGCGGTGCGCGGGGTGGTGAAGGGGAAGGCGTAGATCTGGCCGTGCGGGTGGGCGAGGGTGACGCCGATCTCGGCGCCCCGGTTCTCGAAGCAGTAGACCTGCCGGACGCCGGGGAGGGCGGCGAGTTCGGCGGTGCGGTCGGTCCAGGCGTCGAGGACGAGGCGGGCCCGCCGTTCGTCGAGGTCGGCGAAGGAGGCGTCGTGGTCGGCGGTGAAGCAGACCACCTCGCAGCGCCCGGCGCCGGGGCCGCTGACCCGCAGTCCGTCGACGCCTTCCAGCGCCGCCGGGGGGCCGGCCAGCGAGGGGAAGCGGTTCTCGAAGACGGCCACCTGGTAGTCGTCGGCGGGGATCTCGCTGTGCCGGCCGCCCCGGGAGGGGCAGAGCGGGCACTCTTCGGCGGGGGGCTGGTAGGTGCGGGCCTGGCGGTGCGCGGCGACGGTGACCCAGGCTCCGGTGGCCGGGTCGAGCCGGACCTCGGAGCCGTGGGCGGGCGGGTCGAGCGGACGCAGGTCGACGGCGTCCCGGGGGACGGCCTCGCCGCTGTCGTAGTAGATCAGCTGTCGCCCGTCCGCGAGTGTGGTCACGGTCTTGGCGGTGGGCTGGGTCAGGGTCCCGGCCATGGCCTTCTTCCCTCTATCCGACACGAAACAACAATATCCAACATTATCCATCAGGCCTGGCTGTCCGGAAGGGGTCCGCGCCTGCCATGATGGCGGTGACCGTGGCCCGCCGGACGGCCAGTCGAACGGCCGGCCGCACGAATGGCCGAACGGTCAAGCGGACCACACCGACCCGAGGAGCACCCCCGATGGCTGACAGCGCCCAACCGCTCGCCGGACAGCGCCGCGTGCTGATCCTGGAGCGGGTCCGCGCGCGCGGCGGCGTCCGGGTGACCGAACTGGTCCGGGACCTCGGGGTGTCCGACATGACCATCCGCCGCGACCTGGACGCGCTGGCCCGCCGCGGGCTGGTGCACAAGGTGCACGGCGGGGCGGTGCGGACGGAGGCGGCGGCCAGCGGCGAGCCCGGGTTCGAGACCAAGGCCAACTGGCAGCTGCCCGCCAAGGAGGCCATCGCCCGGGCCGCCGCCGCCCTGGTGCCGCCCGGCTCGGCGGTCGGGCTGGCCGCCGGGACGACCACCTTCGCGGTCGCCCGGCAGCTGCGCGCCGTCGAGGGCCTCACCGTGGTCACCAACTCGCTGCGGATCGCGGAGCTGCTGGAGGAACCCGACGAGGACGGCACCCCCGCCACCGCGACGGTGATCCGCACCGGCGGCGTCCGTACGCCCTCCGACGCGCTGGTCGGGCCGGTCGCCGACCAGGCGATCCGCTCGCTGCACGTCAACGTGCTGGTCATGGGCTGCCACGGCCTCTCGGCCGAGACCGGGCTGACCACCCCGAACCTGGCCGAGGCGGAGACCAACCGGACCTTCCTGCAGTCCGCCCGCCGGGTCGTCGTGGTGGCCGACCACACCAAGTGGAACGCGGTCGGCCTGGCCTCCTTCGCCGCACTGGAGCAACTGGACGTGCTGGTCACCGACGACGCACTGGCGGCCGAACACCGGGCGGCGGCAGCCCAGTTGGTCGGCGAGCTGATCGTCGCGCCGACCGGGGAGCAGAGTCACTAGCTACGGACTCGTCCGGGAACTCGCCCGCACCACCAGCTCGGCGGCCAGCTCCAGCCCGCCCGCCGGCGGCGCCTCCCCGCGCACCTGGCCGAGCAGCCGCTCCACCAGGGCGGCGGCGATCGTCCGCAGCGGGAGCCGCACCGAGGTCAGCGCCGGGTGCAGGTGGCGGCAGAGCGGCGTGTCGTGGAAGCCGGTGACCGCCACCCCCGCCGGCCCGACCGCCAATCCCTCCGCCCGGACCGCCTCGTAGACGTCCAGCGCCAGCAGGTCGCTGCCCGCCGCGAAGGCGGTCGGCCGCTCGGGCCCGCGCAGCAGTTCCCGCACGGCCGCGACGTCCGGCCGCGCCGCCGTCACCGCGGACAGGCCCAGCCGGGCCGCCTCGGCGAGGAAGCCCGCCCGCCGGGCGGCCATCCACGGCAGGTCCTCGGCGCGGCCGACGTACCCGATCCGGCGGTGGCCGAGCGCCGCCAGGTGCCGTACCACCACGGCCATCGCCGTGTCGTTGGCGATGTCGACCCAGTGCTGGGGCTGCCCCGGGCCGGTCCGTCCGAAGGTGACGAACGGGAGCCCGGCCCGGACGACGTGCCCGATCCGGGGGTCGTCGCCCAGCACGTCCGCCAGCACCAGCCCGTCGACCTGCCGGGCGGCCACCAGTTCGTCGATGGCCGCCAGCGGGCCGGCCGCATCCTGAGCCCCACCCTGGGCCGCGTCCTGAGCCAAGCCCTGCCCCGGACGGAAGAGCAGCACCCGCTGCCCCTGCGCCCCCGCCGCATCGACCAGCGCCTCCAGGAAGCCGGCCATCAGCGGGTTGGGGTCGAACGGGTCGTCCACCGGGGCGAGGTAGCCGAGGGTGCGCCGGGCGCCGCTGCGCAGCGAGCGCGCCGACTGGTCGGGCTGGTAGCCGAGTTCGCGGATCGCCGCGGTCACCCGGGCCAGCGTGTCCGGGCGGACCCGCTGGGGGGCGTTGAGCGCGTTGGAGACGGTCTGCCGGGACACCCCGGCCGCGCGGGCCACCTCCTCGATGGTGGTGGCACCGCGGCGCGGTCGGGGTGTTCCCTCGGGCATCGGAGGCTCCAGGACGGCTGCTCGGGTCTGACGGGTGCTCGGTTCTACCGCTCGGCTCTACGGGCGGCGCAGGGTCAGCAGCCCACCGCGCGGCACGGTGATGCCGCCCGCCCGGTCGAGCTCGACCTCGCCCTGCCGGACGATACGCCCTCGGGCGTCCTGCACGGTGGCCTCGGCCGTCCCGCCGCCGCCGGTGAGCCGGACGTCCGGGTCGGCGTCGGCGTTGGCGACCAGCAGGGTGCGCCAGTGCGCACCGGAGACGTCCACCGGCAGCGCGGCGTAGCGGGCCACCGCGACGGTGCCGCCGCCGACGGCGGTGACCATCGGGTAGCCGAGGTCAGGCCGGGCCGGGCGCAGCTCGCCGAGCTGCAGGGTGGCGACGTGCTCGCGGAAGACGCCGAGCCAGAAGGCGATCGCCTCGCGCTGCCCGGGGCTCTGCGCGGCGAGGTCGACGGAGACCTGCGGCACCGAGAACAGCACGTTGATCAGGTGGCAGGCGATCTGCTCGGGCGGCTCGGCCGGGTGCCACATCAGCATGTCGGCGTGGACCGGGACGGGCCCGGCGGCGAGCCGCACGTCGATGGTGCGCTGCCGGTTCTCCTGCGGGCTGAGCGGGCAGTCGGTGGCGCGGACCATGGTGACGTACGGCCACAGGCCGGGGCTGACGTACGGCTGGCGGTGCTCGATCATCGCCCCCGGCTTGACCGCGGTGATCCGGCTGCGGATCGTGGCGAGCAGCCGCTCGACGCCCTCGTCCACGGTGGCGCAGTCGGCCTCGGGCCCGGCCTCCGGCGCGTCGGCGCGGGCGAACCAGTCGACGAAGTCGACCTTCAGCCCGTCCATGCCCCACTCCTCGACGGCGCGGGCGAGCCGGCCGGCGAGGAACGCGCGGACCTCGGGGTAGCGCGGGTCGGCGACGATCGCGCCCATGTGGGCGGCGTCGGCGAGCGCGTAGCGGCCGATCGCCTCGAAGGCGGCGCTGTCCTTGCCGATGAACGGCAGCGCGTACCAGAGCATGTACTGCACGCCGAGGTCGTGGACGCGCTGGACATGGGCGGCGGTGTCGGGCAGCGAGACCGGTTCCCAGTCGCCGCAGTGCGCGTAGCCGCGGGTGCGGTCGGCGGTCATCCAGCCGTCGTCGACGATGATGACGTCCATGCCGAGCTCCTTGCCGAGCGCGGCCTGGGTCTCGACGGCCTTCGGCGAGACGTCCTGGTGCATCGAGTACCAGGTGGAGTAGGCGGGGCGGCGGGCGGCCTCGGGGATGGCGGGGATGTCGGCCGCACGGCCGGCCCACCACCAGGCGGCGAGGTCGGCAAGGCAGCGCGCGAAGTGCCTGCGGGAGGTGTCGATGCGGACGGTCAACCGGCCGGCGGCCTGGGCCCAGAAGCGGAACTCGCCGGTCTCCTCCAGCACTCCGGCGCCGGCCAGGACGTCGACGCGCTCGGCGGCGAAGGCGCAGACCGCGAGGTCGCCGGTGCCGATCAGGGCGGCGATCGGTGCGCCGTTGGCCAGGCCGGTGCGGCGCGGGGCGCTCCACGCGGCGGGCAGCCGGCCGGTGCCGCGCGGCTCGGGCGTCCAGAACGCGGTGGCGTCCACGCACGGCACCCGCCACTCGATCCGGACGTCGCCCTCCCCCTCGGCGGTCACCTCGACGATTCCGTCGCCCGCCCCGCGGGCGCTCGCGTTCCCGCTGACCCGCAGGTCCAGGCCGTCGGCGTAGAGCGGACGCAGGCCGCCGGCGACGGCGGGGGCGTGCGGTTCCCAGATCTCGGTCATGTTCAGCCCTTCGTGGCGCCGGCCAGCAGGCCGGAGATGAACTGCCGCTGGAGGACCAGGAAGAGGACCATCATCGGCAGGGTGGACAGCGCGGTGCCGGAGAGGATCGCGCCGTAGTCGGTGTTGCTCTTGTTGCCGTGCAGGGTCGCGAGGGCGACGGGCAGGGTGTGCATCGCGGGGCTGCGCAGAGCGATCAGCGGCCAGACGAACTGGTTCCAGGAGCCGAGGAAGAGGAAGATCGAGAGGGCGGCCAGCACGGGCCTCATGACCGGCACCACCACGCTGAACAGCACCCGGAACTCGCCCGCGCCGTCGACCCGGGCGGCGTCCAGGAGTTCGTCCGGCAGGCTGCTCAGCGACTGCCGCATCAGGAAGATCGCGAAGGGCACGCACAGGCCGGGCAGGATCAGCGCCTGGTAGGTGTCCAGCAGGCCGAAGTTCGTCATCATCTTGAACAGCGGTACCAGCGTGACCTGTTCGGGCACCACGAGGGTGGAGAACAGCAGGGCGAACAGCAGGGTCCGGCCGCGGAAGCGGAACTTGGCGAAGGCGTAGCCCGCGAGCAGCGCCACGACGAGGGCGCCCAGCGTCTGGACCCCCGCCACCAGCAGGGAGTTCCCGACCACCCTGAGCAGGCCGATCTTCTGCTCCAGGTGACTCAGGTTCTCGCCGAGGCTCCCGCCGGGCAGCAGCTTGGGCGGCCAGTCGAAGACCTCGGTGTCCTTGCGGGTGGAGGCGACCACCAGCCAGTAGAAGGGGGCGATCGACAGCCCGGTGATGCCGGCGAGGAGGAAGGTCAGCGGCCAGCCGCGCAGCTTCTTGAGGGGGTTCACGCGCTCGGAGGCCTGACTCTTGGAGGTCTCGCGCTTCGGAGTCTCGCGCTTCGGCGTCTCGCGCTTGGAGGTCTCACGCTTGGAGGTCTCACTCTTAGAGGTCACTTGTCGCGGTCTCCCATCAGGCGCATCTGGACGGCGCCGAGCACCGTCACGAGCAGGGTGAGCGCGTAGGCGATGGCGGAGGCGTAGCCGAAGTCGTAGTACCGGAAGCCGTTCTGGTACAGGTACATGGAGACGGTCAGGGTGGCGTTGTCCGGCCCGCCACCGGTCAGCACGTACGGCTCGTCGAAGAGCTGGAGCGTGCCGATGGTCGAGAGCACGACCGTGAACAGCAGCACCGGGCGCAGCGCGGGGACGGTGACGGAGGTGAAGCGGCGGATCGGTCCGGCGCCGTCGACCATCGCGGCCTCGTACAACTCCCGTGGAATGGACTGGAGTCCGGCGAGGTAGATGACGGCGTTGTATCCGGTGTAGTGCCAGGTGAGCACCACGACGACGGCCGTCCGGGCCCAGACGGGCTGGCCCATCCAGTCGACGGAGGGCAGGCCGACGGCGTTCAGCACCCAGTTGACCGCGCCGTCGTCGGTCTTGAGCAGGTAGGCGAAGATCACGCCGGTGGCGACCAGGCCGGTGACCGAGGGCATGAAGACGCCGAGCCGCCACACCGTGCGCCAGCGCACCAGCGCGGAGTTGATGCCGACGGCCATCAGCAGGGCCAGTCCGAGCATCAGCGGGACCTGCATGACGAGGATCTCGCCGGTGTTGGACAGGGCCGTCCAGAACAGCGGGTCGTCCAGCAGGCGCCGGTAGTTGGCGAGGCCGGCGTTGCGGGTGGCGGCGCCGGAGCCGGTGGTGAAGGACAGCAGCAGCGACTCGACGACCGGGTAGGCCTTGAACACGCCGAAGGTCAGCAGGGCGGGGGCGAGCAGCAGGTACGGTACGGCGGCGCGCCGCCGGCGGGACCGGCGCGGCGCTGCGGACCTCCTGGCGAGGGCGGCGGGCGGGCTGGCGGCACTCATGCGATACCGCGCCCGGTCTGCTGGGCGAGCTGCTTGGCGGCGTCCTGGAGGACGGCGGCCGGGTCGGCGCCCTTGAGGAGGACCCTGACCTGGGCGTCGCTGACGAGCTTGAGGGCGCGGGCGTAGTCACCGGAGTAGTTGGTGGGGTAGCCGCCCTCGATGGCGAGGTCGGCGAAGGTCCTGAGCACCGGCTGCCCGCCGTAGTAGGCGCTCGGCGCGGCGTACAGCGGGTCGGTGTACGCCTCGGTGAGGGCCGGGAAGACGCCGCCCGCGTTGAACATGGCGTTCACCGAGGCCGGGCGGGTGACCGTGTACTCGACGAACTTCCAGGCGGCGCGGCGGCGTGGGCTGGAGGCGGCGACGGCCAGGTGGGTGGAGTTGACCAGGGCGGTGCGCTTGCCGCCGGGGGTGACCGCCGGGGGCTTGGCGAGACGCCAGTTGCCGCTCTGGTCGGGGATCTTCTTCTCCAGGTAGTGCGCGACCCAGGCGGGCATCGCGGCCACCCCGAGCTTGCCGGCCTTCATCACGGGCGGCCAGCTCTGGACGCCGGGGGTGTCGCCGATCAGCCCGGCCTCGTCCAGCCGCTTGACGATGGTCAGGGCGCGCACGGCCGGCTCCGAGCCGACGGTGATCTTGCCCTGGAGGTCGAAGTAGAAGGCGCCCTGGAGCTGCATCAGGCCCTGGACGAAGTCCAGGTCGGGGGTGGGGTTGGCGGCCCTGTTGATGCCGATCAGGGCGACGCCGGGGTTGGCGGCCTTGAAACGGTCGGCCACGGCGAGCAGGTCGTCCCAGGTGGCGAGGGACTCGGGGTCGATGCCCGCCTTGTCGAAGTAGTCCTTGCGGTAGAAGAAGCCGAGCGGGTTGACCTCCCAGGGCAGCGCGTAGGCGTGACCGTCCTTGCCGCTGACGACGGGCCACAGGCCCTTGGCGAACTTGTCCTTGTGCGCGTCGGCGCCGAGCGCGGAGAGGTCGGCCAGGCCGCCGGGGAACTTCTCCAGGTACCCGGGCAGGTAGTCGCAGCCGATGTGCAGCACGTCGCCGAGGCCCTGGCCGCCGGCCGCCAGGCCGACGGTGATCTTGTCCCAGATGGCCGGTTCGCCGATGTCCTGGACGTCGACCTTGATCCCCGGGTTGTCCTTCTCGAAGGCCGGGACGATCCCGCGCAGGGCTTCGGCGGCCGTGGCCCAGGACCAGACGGTGATGTTGCCGCTGTCGGCGTCCCCGCCCGAGGCGCCCCCGGAGCCGGAGTCGCCGCAGGCTGCGAGCGTGCCGCCGGCGGTCAGGGCCAGCAGGCCCGCTCCTGAGGCTCGGAGCAGATCACGACGAGAAAGGTGTGACATTGCATTCCTCTCTGAGGGGTGGCGAGGAAGGGTTGAGGCAGGAAGGGTGTGGCGAGGTAAGAAGGAGGGGGTTTTGAACGTTCAAATACACAAAACAGACCAGAACCAAACAGGTTCGAACGGGCGGGTCACAGCAAACGCCCACCCTCCCCACGCCGTCAAGACCTGGGCGTGGGGAGGGTGGGCTCCGAAACCGTTCTGTTATCCCCGCGCGGCGTCCGGAGCGCCGAACACGGTTCCCGGGGTGACGGGGATCCCCCGCGCCATGGCCTCGAAGTCCAGGATCGGATGGGTCAGGATCTCCTCGACCTCGTCGGTCAGGAGGTTGCCCAGGATGAACTCCTCCTCCGCGCCCGACCCGAAGGTGACCACCTGCCCGCTCGACTGGATCATCCAGTTCAGCAGCTCCCGCTCGCTGCTCTCCGCGAGGTGGATCTCCCGGCCGGGGTGGTCGCGCCGGATCCCGTCGACGACCGCGCGGACGTCCTCCACCGCCACGCCGAGCCTGCGCACCGTGGCCGGCGAGGCCCGCCGGCCCCACCACTGGAAGATCACCCACTGGGCGACCGACGGGTGGGACAGCACCTCCGCGGCGAGCTCCGGCAGTTGGTGGAGGTTCTCGGCACTCGCCACGGTGTGCACCCGCACCCGGTCGAAGCCCTCGGCGTCGCACAGGGCGAGCGACTCCAGCAGCGCGTCGAGGAGCCTGTCGTCCGGGCTCCGGCGGAAGGCGCGTTGCACCTCCGGCGTGACGGCGTCCAGCGGCAGCCGCAGCGAGGACAGGCCGTGGAGCCGGGAGAGCTTCTCGGCGGTGAGCGTGTAGCCGGTGGTGTCGAGGCCGACCTTGAGACCGCTGGCGATGGCGTCGTCGACCACGTCGAAGACCGGCGGCCACAGCAGCGGGTCGCCGCCGGCCAGGACCAGGTCGGTGGTCCCGTGCGCGGCCAGCTTCCCGACGATCCGCCTGGCCTGGTCGAGGTCGATCTGCTCCGCCGCGAACGGGTTGTAGCAGCCCTGGCAGGACATCGGACAACGGTTGTTGATCGACCAGTTGACCCGCCGGACGCGGCGGCCGGTACGCGGCCGGTCGGCCCGGCCGCGGATCCCGGCCACCAGCCGGGCCAGGCGGACGGCCTGCGGGAGGGTGGCGCCGGCGAGCAGTTCCTCGGCGCGTTCGACGGCGGCCGCGGTGGCGTTGTTCTGGAGCAGGAGGAAGGCCAGGCGCCACCGCATGGTCTCGTCCCCCCGGTCCTGGTCCAGGGCCTGTTCGACCCGCTCGGTCAGGGCGCCGAGGTAGCCGGGGGTGAAGTTGGCGGGCTCCAGGCGCCGTTGGAACGCGTCGGCTATCGAGCCTCGTTCCAGGGCCCGGTCGTAGCCGGCCCGCAACGGGTGCGGGGGCAGGATCTCCACGTGCTGCCGGGTAGGCATTCGGTGTTCTCCGGTACGGGTCAGTTCGGGGCGGACGGCAGCATGATGACCATCGAGTCGGCGGACGACAGGCCCATGCCCTCGACGAAGACGGCGTCGCGGACGAGCTGCGCGATGGCGGGGTGGGTGGGGGCGGCGAGGTAGCGGGCGGTGGAGGCGAGCGGGGTGATGTCATGCTCGGCGATCAAGGTGCGCAGCGAACCCGGCAGGTCGTCGAGGCCCTCGCGCATGTCCTCCAGATCGAACCGGTCGGCCAGTCGCATCGCCGCCCTGCGGGCCTTGGCGAGGTTGGTCGTCGGGTCCAGGACGGTCGCCTTGGCCAGGTAGTAGGGGACGGGCTGCATCATCCAGGCCAGCGCCGCGCGCGGGTCGTCCTCGTCGCGGCCGGAACGGTCGAAGGCCTCCGACCCGAGCCCGAGGCCGTCACAGAACCACTCGGGCCGCATGCTGATCCGGTAGTGGGCGTGCCCGGCCAGCCGGAACGCCGGGAGCATGGCTATGACGGACGTCGTCTCGATCCGGAAGGTGTCGGAGATCCGCCGCATCGTCCGCCCCACCACGGCCCGGACCTCCGGCACGTCGGCCCCGTCGGCCACGACGTGGATCAGGTCGAGGTTGGAGACGATGTCACCGGTGGGCCCGGTGCGGTGGTCGCCACGGGCCAACGAACCGGTCGCCGCCACTGACATGCCGGTCACGTCCGCGAACTCGCGGGCCAGCTCCTGGAACAGCCGGGGGACGTCTTCGGGTCTCACGCGCTTCCTCGGGTGTCGGCTACGGAGGTGGAGTCGACGCCATCTCTTCCAAGACTGCTCACATCATGGAGAGTTGGCGTTCAGATGGGCACCCTAACAGCGACCCGCCACAAATGGTCGCGTTTGCACCACATATCTCACACACCACAGCTGACGGACCGACACAAGCGGTCTCAACCGGTCACTCAAGCGCCGCCCGCCGCACGTAGATCGGGTGGGCATCCAGCCCGACGAACGCCACCGCCCCCACCGCACCGAAGTGGTACAGCCGGTGAGCGATCTCCCCGGCGGCCCAGGGCCCGAACCGGCCGGCCAGGCAAGCGGCCTGTTCGGCGTCCAGCGGGAGCACGGCGAGGCCGACCCGGAGGACATCAAGGGCATCGAAGAGACTCGCGAAGGTGGTGGGCTCGGTGAAGCCCACGATCTCGACAGTCACGGAGAAGGGGAGCCCGTCGCTCACCGCACGCCCCCGATCTGCGCCCGGACGGTCTCGCCGATGCCAGCCGGCCGGTCGGCGAGGCAGTCACTAACCAGCCGCCGGGCGGCGGGGGCGGATTTGCGGTGCCGGTGCAGCCGGCACGAGCACTTCTCCAACGTTCCGGGCATGGCAGGACCTCCTCCGGGTGTGGCTCGCAGCAGGCGGCGTCGGCCGGGGAGGGGCATGGAAATGCCCGGGTGGCCGCCCGTCAGATCGCCGTGAGCGAGCAGTCGGACTACTGCCCGTAGTCTGCCCAGGACGCTCCGCAATCTGCAAGACTTCATTCTGGGGCATTCGAACGGCGTAACTCGTTCGGTTGACTTTCATTGCGAAGCGGGCGCACGGGTGCTTTCATTTCGAGCGCTGACGGTGCTTCATACTGGAAGCCAGGAAGGGGAAGGCCATGCCGGAAGGGCCAACTGGATCAACGGTGCCGCGCAGGCAACTCGGGCGGTACCTGCGTGATTTGCGCAACCGATCGCGACTCACCGTGCGGGCGGCGGCTCGCAGCCTGGAGTGGTCGGAAGCGAAGATGTGGCGCATCGAGAGCGGTCACACGTCCTTGCGGAGCCTCGATGTCGAGGCCATGTGCAAGGTCTACGGCGCACCGGCCGAACTGACCGAAGCCCTGATGGGACTGGCGAAGGAGACCAAAGCTCGGGGTTGGTGGCACGCCTACGGGGATGTGATCCCGGAGGGGTTCGACCTCTTCATCGGGCTGGAAGAAGCGGCTTCGAAGATCGCTTGGTATGAGAGCGAGTTGGTTCCCGGTCTGCTGCAGACCGAGGACTACTCACGCACGATCATGCGAGCGGGCAAGCCTCACGAAGACGACGACGAGATCGAACGACGAGTCCATCTCCGTTCGGCTCGCCAGGTGCTTCTCACCAGGTTCACCGATCCGCCGGTCTTCGACGTCGCACTCAACGAGGCGATACTGCGACGACCCATCGGTGGCGGCAAAGTCATGGCTGGACAGCTCGCCCACCTGCTGGAGGTGAGCGAGCTTCCCAACGTCACCATCAAGGTGGTCCCGTTCGACGCGGGTCTGCACCTGGGCGTCTTGTCAGGCCCGTTCGGAATTCTGCGCTTCCCGCTCAACGGCGACGGCTCCGAGACGGAGCCGCCGACCGTCTATGCGGACGGGTTCACCGGCGACCTGTATCTGGACAAGCCCAACGAAGTGGAACGCTACGACGCCGCGTTCACGAACATCTGGGAGACAGCGCTCAGTGAGCAGGCGTCGAAGCAGCTGATCTCCGAAGTGGCAGGAAGTTATGGACACGGTTGATCTGACAGGAGCGGTGTGGTTCAAGTCCACCCGCAGCAACGCACAATCCGCTTGCGTTGAGGTCGCGATCCTCAACGACGGCATCGTCCCCGTTCGAGACTCCAAGGACCCCAGCGGCCCGGCGCTCGTCTTCCCGGCCGACGCCTGGACGGCGTTCGTCGGGGGCGCCCCGAGGGCGGGGGGGCCACACACACTCAACACAACACAGGTGGGGGGGGGGTGGGGCGGGGGGGGGGGGTCGGGCACCACCCCACCCACACCCCCCCCCCCCGCGACGCTCAACCGACCCGCCCGCCCGCGCCGGGCGCGCGCGCCTGCCCCCCGCACACCTCATCCCGCCAGCACGACCGGCGTGCCCGTCAGGTCCACGCCCGCCTGGCGGAGTTCGCCGAGGGCGGTGACCGTGGTCTCGGTGGCCACGCCCGCCGTGTAGTCCAGCAGCACCCTGGTCGCGAACCCGGCCTTCACGGCGTCCAGCGCCGTCGCCTTCACGCAGTGGTCGGTGGCGATCCCGACCACGTCCACCGCGTCCACGCCCTGGCCGCGCAGCCAGTCGGCGAGCCGGGTGCCGTCCGCCGCGAAGCCCTCGAACCCGCTCTTGGACGCCGAGTGCGCGCCTTTGAAGAACACCTCGTCCACCGCGCCCGCGTCGACGGCGGGCGCGAAGGACGGGTGGAACTCCCCGCCCTCGCTGCCGACCACGCAGTGCACCGGGAAGGACTCCCGGAAGTCCGGCTGCGCGGAGAAGTGCGGGCCCGGGTCGATGTGGTGGTCCCGGGTCGCGACCACCCGCGCCCAGCCCTCCCGCTCCGGGCCCTGGACCAACTCGGCGATCGCCCGGGCCCGGTCGGCGCCCCCGCCGACCGGGACGCTCCCTCCCTCACAGAAGTCCTTCTGCACATCCACCACGATCAGCGCGCGAGCCATCGACCGGCCTTTCCTCGGGGGTACGGATTTCGCGGCCAGCTTGACGCCTTCGAGGTGCGTGGACGAAGCAACCCGGGCTGGCGTTCACCCGGACGGGCCTGGCGCGGCGATCAGCACACCCCGGCAGCACCGCCAGGGCCCGCAGCGGAGCGTTCGAGGGAGTCGGTCAGCCACAGGTAGGACAGGCCGACCGTGACCGGATCCCCGCTCGCCTCGGCCACGAGCCGCCAGTAGCGGCGCATCCGCCGGTCCCGGTCGACGGCCACGTAAGCCAGCAGGCGGCCTCGGAACTCCGGGGTGTCGCGGTCGCCACGGACGGAGGCGTGGGCCGCGACGAACCGGTCGAGTGCGGGGCCCACCCGGGGCGGCTCACCCGCCCGCACCAGGGGCTGGGCCAGCGCGCACGCCTCGCCGATCCCGCCCACCAGCTCGTCCTCGTCGGCGATCAGTGCGGCGCCGGCCCGCGCCCTGGCCAGCAGGCCTCGGCTCAGTTCCCGGTCCCCGGCCAGGGCGAACAGCTCGGCGAACGCGACCACCTGCGGCGGGGTCGGGTCGGCGGGCGGCTCGGGTACGGCGATCGCCACGAACGCGGTGAGCATCGCCTCCGACACCGGGGCGGCCATCGCGCGCCTCCAGAAGTCGATCAGCGCGTCACGGGCGGCTCCCCCACCCTCCATGGCGGCCAGCAGCTCCAGCCTGGCGGCCCGGTCGGCCGGTCCGGCCTCCTCGACCGCGCGCAGCGAGGCCCGCCGCCAGGCCAGGTCCGCGAGCCGCACGTCGAGCGCGGCCCGCTCGGCGGCGACGACCTCGGCCACGGAGCGTTCGCCGGCGAGCACCTGCCTGATCGAGGGCAGCCCGAGCCCGAGCCTGCGCAGCCGTCGGACCAGGCCGAGCCGCTCCACGGCCACCTGGTCGAACCTGCGGTGCCCGCCCGTGCTGCGCACCGAGTCGATGACGCCCTCATCGCAGTAGTAGCGGATGGTGCGCACCGGCACGCCGGTCAGCCGGGCCAGCTCGCCGATCCCCAACGTCTCATCGAGCAAAGGCACTTGAACCTCCACCGGACTGGAGTTCCTACCGTACCCAGGTAACCCCGAGAGAGGAGCATCGCGATGGCGATGACGTCGACGCTGGACACCGCACGGCTCGTGGAGGGACTGCGGGAGCAGACCCGGCAGTTCGCCCGCGCGGTCGCCGGGAGGGACCCGGACACCCCAGTGCCCACCTGCCCGCAGTGGCCGCTGCGCACCCTCGTCGGGCACCTCGGCCAGGAGCACCGGTGGGCGGCCGAACTCGTCCGTACGCGCGGGCAGTTGCCCGTCCCCGACCCGTGGCAGGCCGACCCCGGCGCCCCGGACGGGTGGGCCCGGTGGCTGCGCGAGGGCGCGGAGGACCTGGTCCGCGCGGTCCAGGAGACCGGCGCGGACACCGAGTTGCCCACGTTCTTCGGGCCACGGCCGGCGGCGTTCTGGCTCCGCAGGCAGCTGAGCGACACCTGCGTCCATCACTACGACGCCGCGTCGGCGACGGGCACCGCGTTCGAGATCGCCGACGACCTCGCGGCCGACGTGATCAGCGAGAACCTCGACCTGCTGTGCACGCCGGCCTTCGAGTCGGTCAGGCCGGCGGCGGCCGGGCTGCGCGGCCGGGGCGAGCGGGTCGGGTTCCGGCCGAGGTCCGGGGAGGGCTGGGTGATCACCAGGGCGCCCGAGGCGCTGCGGTGGGAGCGCGGGCCGGTCGAGGCCGACGTGGTGGTGTCGGGCGCGGTGGCGGACCTCATGCTGGTGGTCTCCCGCCGCCTCCCGCCGCAGGACGACCGGGTGGCGGTGACGGGCGACCGCGCCTTGCTGGACCACTGGTTGACCCACACAGCGTTCTAACCGCCAGAGTTGCGGCGGGGTGTGAGCCGGCCCCCCGCACAGCCGGCACCGAGGAGAGG
>NZ_JBHWIR010000107.1:18228-26164 GCF_042731835.1 Kitasatospora sp. NPDC059817
GGGGAGTCCCTGGTCCGCGCGGTCCTGGAGCCCGGCGCGGACACCGAGTTGCCCACGTTCTTCGGGCCACGGCCGGCGGCGTTCGGCTACCGGCCGACCTCGCGGAGGCGGAAGTCCTCGACCGTCTCCCGGCGGATCAGCAGGCGGGCCCGGCCGTCCTTGACGGCGGCCACCGCCGGGCGGCCGACCAGGTTGTAGCCGGAGGCCATCGACAGCTGGTACGCCCCGGCCGCCGGGACGGCCAGCAGGTCCCCCGCGCGCAGGTCGGCGGGCAGGACGGCGTCGCGGACCAGGACGTCGCCGGCCTCGCAGTGCCGGCCGACCACGTCCACCCGGGCCGCGCCCGCCTCCGAGCGGCGGCCCACCAGGCGGACGCTGTACGGCGATCCGTACAGCGCCGGGCGCGGGTTGTCGCTCATCCCGCCGTCCACGGCGGCGAAGCAGTGGCCGTCCGCGGTGTGCTTCACCGACAGCACCCGGTACACGGCGACGGCGGCCGGGCCGGCCAGCGCGCGGCCGGGCTCGACGATCAGCCGCGGCACCTCCAGGCCCGCCTCGGCGCAGCGCACCGCCAGCCGGTCGGTCACCCGGACGGCGAAGTCGGCGACGTCGAACTCGGCGTCCCCCGGCAGGTAGCGGATGCCGTGGCCGCCGCCGAGGTCCAGTTCGGGCAGTTCCACGCCGTGCTGCTCCCGGATCTCCGCGAGCAGCCGCACCAGCGCGTCCACCGCCTGGAGGTAGGGCTCGACCTCGGTGATCTGCGAGCCCAGGTGGCAGTGCAGGCCGGCCAGTTCGAGCCCGGGCTGGTCGAGCACCCGGGCGATCGCGTCGGCCGCGTCGCCGCCCTCGATCGGGAAGCCGAACTTCTGCCCGCCCACCCCCGTTTGAACCGCCGTGTGGTGCCCGGCGGCGATCCCCGGGACGACCCGGACCAGTACCCGCTGCGGGGTGTCGGCGGCCACCAGGGCGGCCAGCCGGGCGATCTCCGCCGGGCCGTCGATCACGATCCGCCCGACCCGCAGCCGCCGGGCCAGCCGCAGTTCCTCCGGGGACTTGGCGTTGCCGTGCAACAGGATCCGCTGCGCCGGGAAGCCGGCCGAGGCGGCCAGCCACAGCTCGCCGGAGGAGCAGACGTCCAGACCCAGGCCCTCCTCGGCCACCCAGTCGGCCATCGCGCTGCACAGGAACGCCTTGGCGGCGTACAGCACCTCGGCGTGCGGCAGCGCCCGCCGGTAGGCCCGGGCGCGGTTGCGCACCTCGGCCTCGTCCAGGACGTACAGCGGGGTGCCGAAGCGCTCGGCCGCCTCCGCCAGCCCCACCCCGCCGACCAGCACGTCGCCGCCGGGGCCGGGCCGCGCCGAGGCCGGCCAGGGGCCGCCGAGCGCGTCGACGGCCGGGGCGTCGGGGCGGGCGGTGGAGGTGCCGGTGGAGGGGGCGGGGACGGTGGAGGGGACGGACGGGGCGGTCAGCTGCGTCATGGCGGTACTCCTACGGGGCGGGGCGGGGTTGCGGCACGCGGTGGGCGGGGTCAGTCCTCGAACTGCATCGCGATCCGGCAGTGCGCCGGGCGGCCGCGGTCGTGGCCGACCGTGGGCGCGGGCGCCGGTTCGGGCGGCTCGGGGCTGTCCTGAAGCTCATGCCGTTCCTGTCGGTCCTGCCGGACACCGGCGGGCACCAGGCGGACCAGGCGGCGCGGCGACTGGTCGACGGCGGTGGCGATCGTGCTGCTCACGGGAGGCTCCTCGGGCTCGGGCGGGCGGGCCGCTGTGTGCGGCCCTCGGTTCCAGTGGATGCCCACCGGACGCCGATCGCACCGGGCCTTGACGCGTGGCCTACGCTCCGCCGGGCGTCCTTGACGCCTTCCTGACATCCGCTGCCACGACCGTCACCCGTACGGCCGCACGCGCACCCGAACGTCCGTACGAGCCACCGAACGCCCACCCGGTCCGGATGTCAGGGAGCCGTCAAGGACGGCCGCCCGCACGCCAAGCCCGCGTCAAGAGGCGCGTGGCGGGCGCGGATCCGATGGTGGGCTGGCCGCCGTCCCCGCCGCCACCGAGCCCGCCGCCCCGTTGCCCCGCAGCCCGGGGCGGCCCGGAAGGTCCTCCGAGACGATGCGCCGTTCGGCCCTCACTCCCCCGGACACCACCACGCCCCGAACCGACTGGTTCCGCCGCCCGGAGGGCGTCCGCGAGCAACCCCCGCACGACCGACCGGACGACCGGCCGCACCAACCGCAGCACCACCCGAGCCACCGGCCGACCGGCCCGGACGGCGGCCGCCGCCGGCTCATCACCCGCCGGCAGCTCACCGAGGCCCTGCCCGCCGCCGTCCGCAAGCTCCACCCGCGCACCATGATGCGCAACCCGGTGATGCTCGTGGTGGAGACCGGCTCCGCGCTCACCACGCTCAGCGCGGTGATCCACCCGAGCGTGTTCGCCTGGGTGATCGGCTTCTGGCTCTGGCTGACGGTGCTGTTCGCCAACCTCGCCGAGGCCGTCGCCGAGAGCCGGGGCAAGGCGCAGGCCGAGTCGCTGCGCCGCACCCAGGCCGGGACGACCGCCCGGCGGCTGCTGCACTGGCGGGTCGGCACCCGCGACCACCGCCACGAGGTGATCCCCGCCGAGCAGTTGATGCTGCACGACGTGGTGCTGGTGCCGGCCGGCGAGGTCGTGCCGCAGGACGGCGAGGTGGTCGAGGGGGTGGCCTCCGTCGACGAGTCGGCGATCACCGGGGAGTCCGCGCCGGTGATCCGCGAGTCCGGCGGCGACCGCACCGGCGTCACCGGCGGCACCAGGGTGCTCTCCGACCACCTGGTCGTCCGGGTCACCTCCCGGCCCGGGCAGAGCTTCGTCGACCGCATGATCGCCCTGGTGGAGGGCGCCAACCGGCAGAAGACCCCGAACGAGATCGCGCTCAACATCCTGCTCGCCTCGCTCACCATCGTCTTCCTGCTCTCGGTGGTCTCGCTCCAGCCGATGGCGATCTACGCGCACGCGCCGCAGACCACCGTGGTGCTGGTCGCCCTGATGGTCGCGCTCATCCCGACCACCATCGGCGCGCTGCTGTCCGCGATCGGCATCGCCGGGATGGACCGGCTGGTCCAGCGCAACGTCGTCGCCCTGTCCGGCCGGGCCGTCGAGGCCGCCGGAGACGTCGACGTGCTGCTGCTCGACAAGACCGGCACCATCACCCACGGCAACCGCCGGGCCGTCGCACTGCACCCGCTGCCCGGCGCGAGCACCGAACAGCTCGCCGAGGCCGCCCAGTTGGCATCCGTCGCGGACGAGACCCCGGAGGGGCGCTCACTCGTCGAACTGACGAACCGCCAGTACTGGGTGCCGCCCCGCGCCCCCGGCGAACTCGGCGAGCAGCGGCCCGTCCCGTTCACCGCGCACAGCCGGATGAGCGGCGTCGACCTGACCTGGCCCGACGGGACGAACTGCCTGATCCGCAAGGGCGCCGCCGGCGCCGTCGCCCGCTGGGTGGTGGAGTCCGGCGGGCGGATGCCGATGGAGGCCAAGCCGCTGGTGGACCGGATCGCCGAGGCCGGCGGCACCCCGCTGCTGGTCGCCGTCCACGACCGGCACGGCGCCCGCGCGCTGGGCGTGGTCGAGCTCAAGGACGTGGTGAAGGAGGGCATCGCCGAGCGCTTCGCCGAACTGCGCAGGATGGGCATCCGCACCGTCATGGTCACCGGCGACAACCCGCTCACCGCCCGTGCCATCGCCGCCGAGGCCGGGGTGGACGACTTCCTCGCCGAGGCCACCCCCGAGGACAAGCTCGCCCACCTGCGCCGCGAGCAGGCCGCCGGGAACATGGTCGCGATGACCGGCGACGGCACCAACGACGCCCCCGCCCTCGCCCAGGCCGACGTCGGGGTCGCGATGAACTCCGGCACCCCGGCCGCCAAGGAGGCCGGCAACATGGTCGACCTCGACTCCAACCCGGCGAAGCTGATCGACATCATCCGGGTCGGCAAGCAACTCCTCATCACCCGTGGCGCGTTGACCACCTTCTCGATCACCAACGACGTGGCCAAGTTCTTCGCGATCATCCCCGCGATGTTCGCGAACGCCTACCCCGGGCTGCACCACCTCAACATCATGGAACTGCACAGCCCGACCTCGGCGATCGCCTCCGCGATCATCTTCAACGCGCTGATCATCGTCGCGCTGATCCCGCTGGCCCTGCGCGGCGTCCGCTACCAGCCCGCCTCCGCCACCGACCTGCTCCGCCGCAACCTGCGGGTGTACGGGCTGGGCGGGCTGATCCTGCCGTTCCTCGGCATCAAGGCGATCGACCTGCTGATCCAGTTCGTGCCGGGCCTCGGCTGAGGCGCACGGCGCACCGCGCGCCGCACGCCGGAGCTGTCAGAAGGACGTCAAGAAGTGTGCGACCGGCGTCATGGAGCCATCAGCGGCGGTACGGACGGCCCGGTTCCGGGGTTCACTGGAATCATCCGAACCAAGGAGTACGGAACCGGGAACACCCGACCGGAGAAACGGAGGCGAACGGCCATGACCGGGACCACCCGAGTGATCGTCGGCCTGAGCGGATCACTGAGCAGTCTGGCCGCCCTCTACCACGCCGTCGGCGAGGCGGCCCGCAGCGAGGCCGTGCTGGTGCCGGTGGCCGCGTGGAACGCGGGCGAACGCGACGGCCTGCGCCCGCTGTCCGAACTGGAGCACGCCGCCCGGCGGCGGCTGGACATCGCCTTCGAGCAGGCCTACGGCGGCTACCCGGCCGGCCTGGTCATCCACCCGCTGGTGGTCAAGGCCGAGCCCGGGCCGGCCCTGGTCGGCGCCGTCACCGGGCCGGAGGACCTGCTGGTCCTCGGTGCCGCCACCCGCCGCCGGTTCGACCGGCTGCGGCACGGCTCGGTGGCCCGGCACTGCCGCCACCGCGCGGGCTGCCGGGTGGTCGAGGTGTCGCCCTCCGCGCTGCTGACCCGACTCGAACTCCCCGCCCGCACCGGGGCACCGCTCCCGCTGCTCGGGCGTGCCTAGTCCCGTCCCGCGGATCTCGCCGGACAGGCCCTGACAGCAACTCCCCCGAACCCGCCCGCCGGCTCGACGCGTCACCTCACCCACGCCGAGCCGGCGGGCGCCATCGCGCCCGGGCGCGCCGGACCAGGGCCCCTGGTCAAGGCCCGACCCGGCGACGCCCCCAACTGCACCACCGCGTCCGCGTGTTCACGCACCAGCAGCGGGTCGTGGCCGATGAGTGCCAGCGCCACCCCGCGCTCGGCGCGCAGCTGGCCCAGCAGGGTCATGATGCCCACGGCCGTGTCGGCGTCCAGCCCGGAGGTCACCTCGTCGCACAGCAGGACGTCCGGTTCGGCCGCCAACGCCCGGGCGATGGCGACGCGTTGACGCTGGCCGCCGGACAGCTCGTGCGGGTGCCGGGCGGCCAGGTCGGCGGGGAGGCCGACGGCGGCCAGCAGTTCGGCGACCCGGCCGGGGCACTGCTCGTGCGGGGTGGTGTGGTGCAGCCGCAGCGGCCGGGTGAGGGTGGCGCCGACGGTCCGGGCCGGGTTGAGCGCGCCGAGCGGGTTCTGCGGGACGAGTTGGACGCGGCGGCGCTGCTCGCGGGTACGGGCGTGGTGCGAGCCGGCCAGCGGGGCGCCGTCCAGGGTGAGGGTGCCGCCGGTGGGCGGGTGGAGCCCGGCGAGGACCCGGGCGAGGGTGGTCTTGCCCGCGCCGGAGGGGCCGACGATGCCGGTGCAGCTACCGGGCGCGAGGTGCAGGTCGACCCCGGTGAGGATCCGGCGCCGCCCGCGCCCGTACCCGACGTGGGCTTCGACGCCGAGCGCGGCCAGCCCGACGGCGGTGCGCGCCGCGACCGGTCCGGACGTGCGGTTCGCCCCGGCCCGGACGGCGCCGGCCCGGATGGCGCCGCCGCCCGCCCCGGGCCGGGCCGGGGTGAGGACGAGCACCTCGTCGGCGCAGCGGGCGACGAAGGCGGCGTCGTGGCTGGCGAGCGCGACGGCGATGCCGTGCCGGCGGGCGAGTTCGCGCAGCAGGTCGGCGATCTCGTCCCGCAGCGCGGGGTCGAGGCCGGCGCCGGGTTCGTCGAGGAGCAGCAGGTCGGGGCGGCGGGCGAGGGCCCGGGCGAGGGCGACGCGACGCTGCCGGCCGCCGGAGAGGGCGCCGGGGAAGGCGAGCCGGTGGCGGCGCAACCGGCGCAGTGGTTCGGGGGCGAGGGCGAGGACGTCCTGACCGAGGACGGTGACCAGCCCGGTGGCCCGGGCGCCCGGGGGCAGGGCGCCGGCGAGGGCGTGCAGCAGGGTGGTCTTGCCCGCGCCGGAAGGGCCGGTGACGGCGTGCACGCGCCCGGGGCGCAGGTCGAGGCTGACCGGGGCGAGCAGCGGGGTGCCGTCCGCGAGGGCGATGGCGAGCCGGTCGACCCGGGCGGTCGGGTTCTCGGTCACAGTCATTCCGCGTGTCCTCCCCCGAACCGAAATCACTTAGGTTTGCCTACCCTGAAGTTGAGCCCCCAGACAACCCTCCTGCCACACAATGGCTCAGGAGTGACCACCCCGCCGACGTTCTCGGCCGCCGTCCGGCCGTCAGCACCAGGGGGCGGCCGGCGCGCGGCCGGCGTCATTGCGGGTCGTGCAGGTGGTCACTCAACCAGGTCAGCGACGGCGGGAGCAGCCTGGTCCAGGTGGTGAAGTTGTGCCCGCCGGTCTCCACGACGGCCTGGGCGACCACCAGCGGCGGGCGGGCGGCCGCGGCGAAGGCCACGGAGTCGGCGTAGCCGTGGCCGTCCTCCTTGCTGTCGGCGAGGAGGACGGCGAGGGCGGGCATCGGCAGGTGGGCGAGACGCCAGTTCAGGTCGGCCTCGTCGCGCCGCTGCTGGCTGCCGCCGAAGAGGTCGCCGGTGGTCGCGTCCTCGGCGGCCTTGAAGTAGCCGGACAGCGAGACCGCCACCGGGAAGGTCTCCGGGTGGACCATGCCGAGTTTGACGGCGCAGTAGCCCCCGGTGGAGTCGCCGATCACGCCGAGGCTGCCGGTGCCGTCGAGCACCCGGTAGGAGGCGCGCAGGCCGGCCGGCACGTCGGTGGTGAAGTAGCTCTGGGCCTGCGGGCCGTTCGGGACGTCCTCGCACTCGCTGTCGCGCGGCATCGACGGCGAGGGGCGCACCAGCACCAGGACGGTCGGCTTCATCGTCCCCCGGCGCAGCAGGTCGAGTTCGTACGCCGGGTAGCGCAGCTTGGTGACCAGGTTGGCGGCGTCCCCCGGGAAGCCGGTCATCACCAGGGCGGCCGGGAAGTGCCGGGCCTCGGCGCCGGGCCGGAAGTACTGCGGCGGCAGGTAGACGTACCCGTCGGTGCTGAGCCCGGTGGTGGTGCCGGGCAGCCGGACCCGGTCGAGCCGCCCGATGGTGGCCGGGTCGCGGTCGGCCCCGTCCGCGCCGGTGATCTCGGCGGTGCCGAGCACCTGCACCCCGGCGGGCACTTCGGCCGGGGTGCCGCTGGGGGTGCCGGTCGGGCTTCCGGACGGAACGGCGGTCGGGCTTCCGGTCGGGCTTCCGGACGAGCCGCCCGCCTGGATGACGCCCGTCCCGCGGTCGCGTCCGAACAGGTCGGACCAGCTGCTGTAGAACACGAAGTCGTCGTTGACGGCGAGCCCGAGGGTGGCCAGCAGGGTGAACTGGGTGACGGCGATCGTGCCGAGCCGCAGGAACACCGCGGGCCAGCTGCGGACGGCCAGCCGGGGCCAGACCCAGAGCGTGCCGAGCACCGTGAACACGGCAAGCAGTGCCGCCAGCGCCAGCAGCTTGTGACTGGTGAGTCCCATCCGGCCTCCCTGGGGCGCGTCCGACAGCGCGACCCAGGGTAACCAGCACGGAACGGGACGTCACTCCCGCCGGGGTGGGGTGCGCCACGACGGCCGCGGCGACCCGCCCAAGGACGGCGACGAGACAGAGG
>NZ_JBHWIR010000108.1:0-3669 GCF_042731835.1 Kitasatospora sp. NPDC059817
AGGGGGAGGTGCCGGAGGAGGCGGAGGTCGAGGCGATGCGGGCCTGGTCGCTGGCCTGGCAGCACCCTCCGGTCAGCCCAGGGTCGCCACCCCGGCGGCCGGAGCCGCGCCGGCCAGCGGCGGGCGCAGCGAGGCCGTGCCCAGGCCGGTCGGGCCGAGCGGCACCGCGGCGGGCACGGCGGCGGGCGCGGGCAGTTCCTCGACCGCCGCCCCCGCCCTGAGCTGCCGCTCCGCGCCGAAGTGCCGCAGCAGGTCCTCCTCGCGGTACCGGCGGCAGTCCCGGTGCCAGACCAGGATGCCCGCGAGCCAGTTCTCCAGCTCCTTCACGTACCCGTCCAGCAGCTCCCGCGCTTCCGGCTCCAGCGCGAAGTCGTCGTACAGGACGGGGAGTTCCTTCGCCGCGACGTGCTGGAACTGGTCCAGCCGGGAGTGCATCAGGTCGTCGACGATCCGGACCGCCGACGGGTAGTCGCAGTTGAAGAAGTTCTGCACCACCAGGACGGCGTTGTGCACCTCGCCCTCGTACTCGACCTCCTTCTGGTACGAGAACAGGTCGTTCATCATGCACGCGTAGTCCGCGGCCGAGTTCTCCAGCGAACGCATCGAGCCGTGCTCGTGTACCCCGGGCGGCACGGCCTTCCCGTGGGCGAGCCGGCTCAGGCTCATGGTGAGGTCGGAGCCGAAGGTGGCGCGGCGCATCTCCAGGTAGTCCACCGGGTCCGGAATCCGGTTCTGCACCTGGTTGTTGAGCTCCCAGATCCAGCTCGCGGTCATGTCCTCGACGGTCTGGCGGAACTTCCGCCGGGCGTCCGCCGTCATCGGGCCGGCGGTGCGCTCCCAGATGTCGGCGAGGCCGCGTTCCAGGGCGTTTGCGGGCTCGGGCGCGGGGCTGCCGTCCACCGGCATGAACAGCGGGAGCCGCTCGTTGGCGAGCTTGGCGCCGGCCAGGTCGCGGGTGCGTCCGAAGACCACCGGGTAGTAGTCGTCGGCCCAGGTCCCCCAGGCCAACCAGGCGGAGGAGAGGTCGAGTTGGTCGGCGGTGGCGTTCGGGTGGATGCCGGCCGCGCAGAGCGGGAGGTCGTAGTCCCGCATGGACGCGGCGTCCCAGATGCCGGATCCGGGGATGCCGGGCTGCTCCGCCAGCAGGCCCATCCGCTCGGCCCACTCGATCACCCGCTCCCGCGCGCCGCCCAGGTGCGGGTTCAGGGTGGCCTCGAACGGCAGCTTGAACTCGGGCAGTCGGGACGGCCCGACGGGCTGGTACGGCAGGTGGCCGTGCGACCGGGCCCGCCGGACGGCCGGTCCGACGCCGCCCGGGCCGACCGGACCGGCCGGACCGGCCGCAGGTCCACCGCCGCCCATCGCCCCGCTGCGCAGGATGTCCAGCGCCGAGGTGCCCACCCCGCCGATCGCGAACGGGTCCCACCAGTTGCCGGCGCCGGGCAGCGCGCCGCCCGTTCCCGCCGCGACGCGGCCGCCCGAACCGGCCGCCGCACCACCGCCGTTCATGTACCGGCTGGAGCGCATGTGCCACTCGTGGCCGCCGGACTGCCAGTCCTGGAGGCCCTTGACGTACGCCAGCACCCGGGCGCGACCCTCGGGGGCGAGCCCGGTCTCGGCGAACAGCACGGGCAGTTCGGTGAACACGGTGTTCTCGAACTGCTGGAGCCGCGAGGTGAGCAGGTCGTTGACCGCCTCGGCGGCCTCCTGGGTGGAGCACTCCAGGAACTTCTCCAGCACCAGGATGCCGTTGCTCAGCTCGCCCTCGTCCTCCACCTCCCGCTGGTAGGAGAAGATGTCGTTGCGCAGGTGCACGCCGTCCGAGAAGGCGTCCATCAGCACCCGCAGCGCGCGCGAGCCGGAGACCTCCTTCGGGACCTCGGCGCCGGCCGCGTACTCGACCAGTTGGGCGGACCAGGGCGCGCCGCCCACCTTGCGGCGCATCTCGATGTACTCGACCGGGTTGGAGATCCGGCCGGCGTTGATGTTGGCGAGCTCCCAGAGCGACTCGTTGAGCAGGTTGCGGGTGCTCTCGGCGAAGCGGATCCGCCAGTCCTCGCCCATCACCGGCACGGTACGCCGCCACAGGTCGGCCAGGCCCGCCTCGACCGGGTTCTCCGGCTCCGGCATCGGGGTGGCCGGGTCGGCCGGCATGAACAGCGGCAGCCGGTCGAGGTGCGCCTTGCCGGCCTCGCGGTCGTTGCTGCGCTTGAACATGTCGAGGAAGTGGTCGTCGAAGAAGAAGACCCACACGTACCAGTCGGTGACCAGCGAGAGCGCCTCGGCGGAGGCGTCGGGGTGGGTGTAGGCGCAGAGCAGGCCGTAGTCGTGGGCGTCCAGGTCGGCCTGGTCCCAGATGCCGGAGCCCTCCAGCATTCCCATCTCCCGTGCCCAGACGGAGGAATGGGCCCGCGCCTCGTCCAGATGGGGGTTGAGGCGTGCCGGGTGCGGCAGGTAGAAGGACGGCAGTTCGAACGGCTGGGTCACGGCGGGCGAGCCTTTCTGGACGCGTCGATTGCACCAAGAATGGCCCGCCGGCAGGTCGCCGCACCGGCGCAACGGAAACAGTCATACAAGATGACCAGCCGCCTCCAACCCGCCTGCGCCGCCCTCCTCTTCGCCGCCCGGCGCGGGCAAAAAGTACTCCGCCGGCTCTCCCGACCGCCGGAGCTGGTATCTCAGGCGGTCGCTCCGCCAACGAACAAGCCAGCTACGCCAAGGCCCTGGAACACCAAGACTTCCCCTGCTACGGGCGTGTTGACCGCCTCCGCCCCCGCCCCGTCCACCAGACTGGGCGCCGACCCGACGTCAACTCCGAGGAGGGCAAGCCCATGAACGTCACCGTCCGGCTCGCACAGCAGCCCGAGGCCGACGAACTGCTCGGACGGAGTGCGCTGGCCGCGCTCGTCGGCATGTTGCTTGACCAACAGGTGCCGATGGAATGGGCGTTCACCGGTCCGCTGACCATCGCCCAGCGGCTCGGACGCAACGACCTGGACGCCCGGGAGATCGCCGTGTACAACCCGGAGGAGTTCGTCGCCCTCCTGTCCGCGAAGCCCGCCGTGCACCGCTACCCGGCCGCGATGGCCAAACGGGTCCAGCAGCTCTGCCAGTTCCTGGTGGCGCAGTACGACGCCGACGCCGCCGCGCTCTGGAAGGACACCCGCACCGGCAAGGAACTGCTCAGCCGCCTCAACGCCCTGCCCGGTTTCGGCAAACAGAAGTCGCAGATCTTCCTGGCCCTGCTCGGCAAGCAGTACGGCGTGCGGCCGGAGGGCTGGCGCGAGGCGGCCGGCGTGTACGGCGAGGAGGGCGCGCACCGCTCGGTCGCCGACATCACCGGGCCCGAATCCCTCGACCTGGTACGGGAGTTCAAGCAGGAGATGAAGCGCGCCGCGAAGGAGGCCAAGTCCGCGGCGAAGACCACGACCCGGACGACGGCGGTGAGCACGGCCGGGGCGCGCTGAAAACCGATCGCCCGGCCGGCCCCGCCGGGAACCGTTGCCGAGCCGCCGAGGAGTCCACCGCCGTACGGTCCACGGCCTCCCAGGATGCGCTGAGGGGCCCCGGGGGCGGGGGGGCGCGCGGGGGCCGCCCCCAGGCGGGTGGGCGGGGAGCGCGGGCGCGCCGGCGCGCGCGGGACACCCGCCCCCCCCCCGCCGCGCGGCC
>NZ_JBHWIR010000108.1:3679-25994 GCF_042731835.1 Kitasatospora sp. NPDC059817
GGCCCCCGTGGCCCGCGCCGCCCGGCGCCCCCCCGCCTACCGCCCCCCGCCCCCCCCGCGCCCCGCGGCGCGCGGGGGGGGGGGGCGCCCCGGGGCCCCTCAGCAGTGCCTGTCAGGCCAGGACGGGCTCCCGCTCGTCCGTCGGATCCGCCGCACCCGCCGTCGCCGGCGCGTCCACCGCACCCGCTGCATCCGCGCCGGCCGGCGCGACCGCCTTGCGCCGCGGCAGCGCGAACATCAGCAGGAACACCACCAGCAGCGCCCCCGCGACCCACCACATCGCGTGGACGAACGCCCCGCCGAACGCGGTGCCCATCGCCTCCGGCGCGACCACGTCGTCCATCGCCCCGAAGAAGGCCACCGACACCAGCGCGAGCCCCAGCGCGTTCCCCATCTGCTGGACGGTGTTGATCAGCCCCGACGCCGAACCGGCGTGCGCGCGCGGCACCTCCGCCAGGATCGCGTCGGTGATCGGCGCGACGATCAGGCCCATCCCCAGGCCCATCACCACCAGCGGCAGTGCCATCTGCCAGGGCGCGATCGCCGTCCCGTACCGGTCCGCCTCCCAGATGTACGTCAGCACGCCCGCCGCCATCACCAGCGCGCCGGTCTGGAGCACCCGGCGTCCGAACCGGGGCACCAGCTTCTGCACGGACAGCCCGGCCGCGGCCGAGACGGCGAGCGAGAACGGGATGCCGGTGGAGCCGGCCTTGAGCGGGCTCCAGCCGAGGCCCAGCTGCATGTACAGCGTCCAGACCAGGAAGAAGATCCCGCAGACCACGCCGAAGGCCAGCTGCACGCCGATGCCGGCCGCGAAGCTCTTCACCCGGAACAGCGACAGCTCGACCAGCGGCGAGCCGTCCCGCCGCGTCTTGGCCTTCTCGTACGCCACGAACAGCGCGAACACCACCAGGCTGCCGGCCATCGACAGGTAGCCCCAGAGCGGCCAGCCGGCCTCCCGCCCGTGCGTCAGCGGGTAGATCAGCATCAGCAGGCCGACGCTCGCCAGCGCCACCCCGACCAGGTCCAGCTTGAGCGCCCGCTCGGCCTTCGACTCGTCGATGAAGCGGCGCCCGAGCAGCAGCCCCGCGATGCCGACCGGCAGGTTGATCAGGAAGATCGGGCGCCAGGCCAGGCCGAACAGGTCCCACTCGGTGAGCAGTGCGCCGATCAGCGGCCCGGAGACGGCGCCCAGCCCGACCACCGCGCCGAACATGCCGAACACCTTGCCGCGCTCCTCCGCCGGGAAGGTCGCGTGGATGATCGACAGCACCTGCGGCACCATCATGGCCGCCGTGCCGCCCTGGAGCACCCGCATCCCGACCAGCATCTCGGGGCCGGAGGCCAGGCCGCACAGCGCGGACGCCACGGTGAACCCGCCGATGCCGATCAGGAACAGCCGCTTGCGGCCGTAGATGTCGCCCAGCCGGCCACCGGTGATCAGCCCGATCGCGAAGGCCAGCGCGTAGCCGCCGGTGACCCACTGGATGGCGCTGAAGGAGGCGCCGGTGTCCTCCTGGATGCTGGGGATGGCGATGTTGACGATGGTGACGTCCACCAGGTCCATGAAGGAGGCGACCATCACGATCGCCAGCGCGATCCACCTCCGTCGGTCCGCGTCCGCGGTCTTCATTCGGTACTCCTCATTCGTCCTGCTCGTCCTGCTCGTCCTGCTCGCGCTGCTCGCACTGCTCGTCGGCACGTCCACGAGGGTACGGGGCATGTAGGTCAGATCCTGTCCCAGTTGTCCGGCATCCTGGACGGCATGACGGACACCCCCGCACGGCTGCTGAACCTGCTGTCCCTGCTGCAGACCCCGCGCGAGTGGCCCGGCAGCGAACTCGCCGAACGGCTCGGTGTCAGCCCCCGGACGATCCGCCGCGACATCGACCGGCTGCGCGACCTCGGCTACCCGGTGCAGGCCACCATGGGCGCGGTCGGCGGCTACCGGCTGGTCGCGGGGACGGCGATGCCGCCGCTGCTGCTGGACGACGAGGAGGCCGTCGCCATCGCGGTCGGACTGCGGGCGGCCGCCGGGCACGCGGTGGTCGGCATAGAGGAGGCCTCGGTCCGCGCCCTCGCCAAGCTGCTCCAGGTGCTGCCGGGCCGCCTGCGGCACCGGGTGGGCGCGCTCAACACCGCCACCATGCCACTGCTCACCGGCGACGGCCCGACCGTCGACCCGGACGACCTCACCGTGCTCGCCGGCGCCGTCACCAACCGGGAACGGCTGCGCTTCGCCTACCGGGCCGGCGACGGCGCCGAGACCAGACGCAACGTCGAACCCGAACGGCTGGTCTCGGCCGGCCGCCGCTGGTACCTGGTCGGCTACGACCTGGACCGGGACGACTGGCGGCTCTTCCGCGTCGACCGCCTCAGCGAACCCCGCGCCACCGGCGCCCACTTCACCCCGCGCCCGCTCCCGGCCGAGGACGCCGCCGCGTACGTGGCGGGCAAGCTGCGCCGCCAGTCACCGGCCCGCGCCGTGGTCGCCACCGTGCACGCCCCGGCCGCGAACGTCCGGCGGCACTTCGACCGGGGCGACTCCGAGATCGAGCCGATCGACGAGCACCGCTGCCGGCTGCGCTCCCGCACGGACTCCCTGGAGTGGACGGCGGTACGGCTGCTGACGCTGGACTGCGAGTTCGAGGTGCACGAGCCACCGGAGCTGATCACCCACCTACGCACCCTGGCCGCCCGCGCCGACCGGGCCACCCGCGCGGGCGGTTAGGGCCCGCCCGGCAGGATCCGCCGGGCAGGCCCTAAGCCTCGATCCGGTACCAGCAGTCCCCCGCGCGGAACCACAGCGCGCCGTCCCGGCCGTGCGCCCGCACCCGGTCGAGCGCGCCGGGCACGCTCAGCTGCCGGCGCCGGGTCTGCTTCCACTCCTTGCCGATCAGCTGGTACCAGGTCAACTCGCCGCCGCTGGACAGGAAGACGCCCTGCCCGCCGCGGATCGCGAAGCCGACCGGCAGCCGGACCGGGCACGGCACGGTGGTCGACGGCCGGTCGACCGCGTCGATCCGGGTGAGGTGGCTGACCGACGGGCTCGGGTACCAGGCCAGCCAGGCGCTCCGGCCGTCGGTCGCGCCGGCCAGGCCCTCCAGCGGGTAGGACGGCAGCTTGTCCGGGCTCCACACCACCCGGCCCCGGGTGTCGGCGGCCCGCAGCCCGGCGGCCGCCATCGGGTGGTCGCCGTAGATGCCCTCGTCCCCGTAGGCCATCCAGATCCGGCCGTCCAGGTCGGTCACCAGCACCTGGACGTCGTCACCGAGCGCGAGCTCCCGTTCGAACGCCCCGTCCGCGCCGTACACGGCCGCGTTGGGCAGCCACTCCTCCCCGTCCTGCTCGGCCCGGTACCCGGCCAGCAGCACCCGGCCGCCCGGCAGCAGCCCGAAGTGGTCGGGCGAGCAGGAGACGCCGGACAGGGGCACCCGCCACTCCCCTTGCGGGGAAACCACGACCGCCTCGCCGTCGAACGGCAGCCGGACCGGCGGCCAGGATCCGGCCGGCGCCAGGTGCTGCTCCGGCACCACCAGGAGGGCCAGTTCCCCGGCCGGCCCGACCGTCCAGGCCACGGCCCTACGACCGGCCGACCGGTCCTCCTCGGGCAGCCGCCAGACCTCGACCGGATCGTGGCCCACCGTGCTCAGACCCCGTACTCGGCGGTGAGCAGCGCCCGCCCCAGCGTGTGGAAGGTCAGGTGGAAGCCGATCTGGGCCGCCGGGGTGTCGGCGGAGACGTCCAGCTTCTCGACGTCCAGGGCGTGCACCGCGAAGACGTACCGGTGCGGGGCGCCGGGCGGCGGGGCGGCGCCGTCGTACTGGTGGCCGGGGAAGTCGTTGCGGCCGTGGAAGGAGGCCGCGCCGGGCAGGTCGTCGTCCGAGGAGCCGGCGCCGCGCGGCAGTTCGACCGTGTCGGCGGGCAGGTTGAGGGCGAGCCAGTGCCACCAGCCGGAGCCGGTGGGCGCGTCCGGGTCGTAGCAGGTGACGGCGATGCTCCGGGTGCCCTCGGGCAGCCCCGACCAGGCCAGCTGCGGCGACCGGTTGCCGCCGGCGTGGCTGAACTCCCCGGCCAGTGTGCCGCCGTCGGCGATGTCCTGGCTGGTCAGCGGGAAGGACGGCACCTGCGGCAGGAAGTCGTACGGCAGCGGCGGGCGAACGCTCATGGGGTGGTCACCTCTCAACGGGCCGTGGACGGCCTCGGGCTGAAGGACGCTGAAGAACACGGTCCGACGGGCACGGCCTGTCGGACACGGTCTGTCGGACACGGCTCACTGTAGTGGGGTGCCCGTCCGGTCCGGCCGCCCCGATCCGGTCGCCCCTCGTTCGGGCCCGGTCCGCTCAAATCGCCAGGTATAGACCAATCCGGCCCCTGCGGCTAGCGTGGACAGCGCACCCGCCCCCAGCTCCGGAGCCGCACCGTGGAGTCGTCCGTCCTCGCCTTCGCCACCGACCTGCTCGACGAGGGCGCCGACACCTTCTTCGGCAACCTCACCGACCGCGCCGGGGTCGGCGGCGTCACCCTCGCCTCGGTCTACCACGAGGCCCGGGACGTCTTCCCGCACAACCCCCGCCGGGTGATCCGCTACCTGGAGCCCGGCGCGGCCTACTTCCGCCCCGATCCGGCCCGCTGGCGGGGCCGCCGGCTCGCGCCCGCCCCGTCCACCGCGATCGGCGACCGCGACCCCTTCGCCGAGGCCGCCGCCGAGACCCGCCGCCGGGGGCTGAAGCTGCACGCCTGGACGGTGTTCTGCCACAACGACCGGCTCGGCTTCGCCCACCCGGACTGCGCCCCGGCCAACGCCTTCGGCGACCGCCACCTCACCGAGCTCTGCCCGGCCGCCCCGGAGGTCCGGGAGTACGCGCGGACCCTGGTCACCGAGCTGGCCCGGTACGGCGTGGACGCGATCCGGGCCGAGTCCCTGCACTTCCACGGGCTGCGCCACGGCTACCACCACGAGCGCTACTTCGAGGAACTGGGCGCGGGCGCCGAGGCGCTGCTCGGCATCTGCTTCTGCCCGCACTGCCGCGCCGCCGCCACCCGCGTGGGCGTCCCGGCGGAGGAGGTCGCGGAGGCCGTCCGCACCGAGCTGCGCCGCCGGTTGGCCGACGAGGCGGCCGCCGCCGAGCCCGCCGACCTGAGCGCGCTCGCGGACGGCGCCCTGGCCGCCTACCTGGACGCCGCCACCACCACCGTCACCACGCTGGCCGCCGAACTGACCGAGGAGGCCCGGCTCCACGGCATGCGGCTGAGCTTCATGGACGGCGCCGGCCCGGGCAAGGGCTGGCTGTCCGGCATCGACCTGCCCGCGCTCGCCAAGGCGACCGACCAGATCGAGACGCTCGGCTACGCGAAGACCCCGGAGGCCGTCCGGGAGAAGATCGCCGCGTTCGCCCTGCACGGCGTCCGCCCGCAGGACATGGCGGTGATCCTGCGGCCGATGGCCTCGGACTGCGACGGTCCGGCGAACCTCGCCGCCAAGATCGCGACCCTGCGCGAACTGGGCGTCCCCGAGGTCGAGTTCTACAACTACGGCCTGATGCGGCTGTCCTCGCTCGACCGGATCGGCGCCGCCCTGGCCGGGTAGGCACCGCGGGGCCCGGCCGCTACCGCCGCCGCTTGGACGTCCCGAACAGGCTGCGCGAGATCTCCTGCCCGAGCTGCTTCCCGGCCGAACGCGCCAGGGACTTCACCGTCGGGTTGCTGAGCAGCGAATCGAGCAGCCCGCCCGCCCCCTTCGGCTCCTCCCGCCGCGGGGCGGGCTCCCGCTCCTTCGACACCCTAACCGGTGCGGCGGCCTCCGGCCTGGGCGCCCGCGCTGCCCGCGCGGCCAGCTTCTCGTACGCCGACTCCCGGTCGATCGCGTCCCGGTAGCGCGCCGTCAGCGGCGAGGCGTCGACGACGGCCCGCAGCGCGCCCGCCTCGATCGGCCCCATCAGGGACTGCGGCGCCCGCAGCCGGGTGGCCGCGACCGGCGTCGGCGCGCCCTTCTCGGAGAGCACCGTCACCACGGCCTCGCCGGTGCCGAGCGAGGTGAGCACCGCGCCGAGGTCGTAGGAGGAGCGCGGGAAGGTCGAGACGGTGGCCTTGAGCGCCTTGGCGTCGTCCGGGGTGAAGGCGCGCAGCGCGTGCTGCACCCGGTTGCCCAGCTGCGCGAGCACGTCGGAGGGGACGTCGCGCGGGGATTGGGTGACGAAGAAGATGCCCACGGCCTTCGAGCGGATCAGCCGGACGGTCTGGGTGATGGCCTCCAGGAAGGCCTTGGAGGCGCCCTTGAACAGCAGGTGCGCCTCGTCGAAGAAGAACACCAGCTTGGGCTTGTCCAGGTCGCCGACCTCGGGCAGTTCCTGGTAGAGGTCGGCGAGCAGCCACATCAGGAAGGTGGAGAACAGCCGCGGCCGGTCCTGGACGGCGGGCAGTTCCAGCACCGAGACGACGCCCCGGCCGTCCGGGGCGGTCCGCAGCAGTTCGGCGGTGTCGAACTCGGGCTCGCCGAAGAACGCCCCGGCGCCCTCGTTCTCCAGCAGGGTGAGCGCGCGCAGGATCACCCCGGCGGTGGCCGACGAGAGACCGCCGATGGTCCTCAGCTCCTCCTTGCCCTCGGGCGAGGCGAGGAAGGCGATGACGGCGGTGAGGTCCTTGAGGTCGTACAGCTCCAGGCCCTTGGTGTCGGCGTAGTGGAACACCAGGCTGAGCGAGGACTCCTGGGTCTCGTTCAGGTCGAGCACCTTGGCGAGCAGCAGCGGCCCGAAGCTGGTGACGGTGGCGCGGATCGGGATCCCGGCGCCCTGGCCGCCGAGCGAGTAGAACTCGACCGGGCAGCCCTGCGGGCTCCACTGCTGTCCGACCTCGGCCGCGCGGGCGGCGGTGCGCTCGCTCGGCGCGCCGGGCGCGGCGACGCCGGAGACGTCCCCCTTGACGTCGGCGAGGAACACCGGCACGCCCTGGGCGGAGAGCTGTTCGGCGATCAGCTGGAGGGTCTTGGTCTTGCCGGTGCCGGTGGCGCCGGCGACCAGCCCGTGCCGGTTGAGCACCCCGAGCGGGATGCGCACCTGGGCGTCCGGGTAGGCGGTGCCGTCCAGCAGCACCGCGCCGAGGTCGAGGGCGGGCCCGGTGAAGGCGTACCCGTCGGCGATCTCCCGGACGGCCGACGGGGTGAGGGCGGAGGACATCGGGGCACTCTCCTGGGCGGTGCGGGGAGGCGGGGCGGGCCCGGAACCCGGTCCCGGGCGGGCCGTGTCCCGATCGGAACCCGGCGATGTTCGCGACATTTCCCATCAAACAGCCGCAATCGCCCTCCTGCAGCTCACACCCGAGCGCGTGGCGGCGTCGCGGCGGCTGCGCCATCCGCCGCCCAAACGGTAGGCTTTCCGTGTGATCTTCAAGCGCATCGGCAATGGGCGGCCGTACCCGGATCACGGCCGGACGAGCACCCGACAGTGGGCTGACGTCGCCCCACGCCCGGTGCGGCTCGACCAGCTGGTGACCACCAAGGGGCAACTCGACCTCGAAACCCTGCTCGCCGAGGACTCGACCTTCTACGGGGACCTCTTCGCGCACGTGGTGAAGTGGCGCGGCGACCTGTACCTGGAGGACGGACTGCACCGGGCGGTGCGGGCCGCACTGCAGCAGCGCCAGGTGCTGCACGCCCGGGTCCTCGAAATGGAATGACGGACCCTCTGCACGGGCTCCTGGACCGCCCCCTCGCCACCCGGCGGAGGGCGGTCCGCGCGTACCCGGGTACCTCCTTTCGGGTACCGGCGTACTCCAGATGATGATCATTTAGTACCTTCGCAGCCGGACGGCACTACGCTGCTGACTACGGCCGCGACCAGGGGATCCGCCCGCACCACGGGATCCACTCGCACCAGCCGATCCGTCATCCCGACCCCGCCCTGGCACGAGGGGGAGACAAACCGTGAGCATGTTGACTCCCCAAGGCCTCAAGGGGAAGCAGTACCGCGTCACCGGCAACGCCTATCCACGACTCGGCCGGCCCCCGAGGAAGAGCCGCAAGGTGATCTCCGGGCTCGCGAGCCTGCTCGCCCTGGCCCTGATCGGCCTCGGTGGCGTCCAGCTCTACGACATCTTCAGCGGGAAGAACAAGAACTCCTCCGCCCAGGCCTGCGTGACCCCGTCGGGCAAGCCGCTGGCCGCCCCCTCCCCGGGCGCCACGCCCGGTGCGCCCACCGGCTCCGGCGCGCCCGCCGCCCCGGGCGACCCGCACGCGATCCCGCAGCCGGCCGGCGTCACGGTGAACGTCTACAACGCCACCACCAAGGGCGGCCTGGCCGGCCGGACCGCCGAGGAGCTCAAGAAGCGCGGCTTCACCATCGGCAAGGTCGGCAACGCCCCGGCCGAACTGGACAAGAAGGTGCCCGGCACCGCCCAGGTGATCGCCGGCCCGGCCGGCGCCGGCGCCGCCACCCTGCTCGGCTCGCAGATCGCCGGGGCCACCACCACCGCCGACGCCCGTACCGACGGCACCGTGGACTTCGTGGTCGGCGACAGCTACAACGCCCTGCTGGACGAGACCCAGGCGGCCGCCGCCCTCGCCCTCGCGACCAAGCCGTCCCCCACCCCGACCGCCACCGGCAGCTGCTGAGGCCGGTCGTCCCGCGCAACAGGAGAGCCCCCCGGCACCGCGCCGGGGGGCTCTCGTCCGTTCGGGGGATCCGCTCAGCCGGCGGTGCCGTACAGGCGGTCGCCCGCGTCGCCGAGGCCGGGCACGATGTAGCCGTTCTCGTTGAGCCGCTCGTCCAGGGCGGCGGTGACCACGGTGACCGGCAGGCCGGCCAGCTCGCGCTTCATCACCTCGACGCCCTCGGGCGCGGCCAGCAGCACCACGGCGGTGACGTCGGTGGCGCCGCGCTCGATCAGCATCTTGATCGCCACGACGAGGGTGCCGCCGGTGGCCAGCATCGGGTCGAGCACGTAGACCTGGCGGCCGGAGAGGTCGTCCGGCATCCGGGTGGCGTAGGTGGAGGCCTCCAGGGTCTCCTCGTTGCGCACCATGCCGAGGAAGCCGACCTCGGCGGTCGGCAGCAGTCGGGTCATCCCGTCCAGCATGCCGAGACCGGCGCGCAGGATCGGCACGACCAGCGGGCGGGGGTAGCTGAGGCGGGTGCCGAGCGTGACCGCCACGGGGGTGGTGATCTCCACCTCGTCGGTGCGGACGTCCCGGGTGGCCTCGTAGGCGAGGAGGGTCACCAGCTCGTCGGTCAGGCGACGGAAAGTCGGCGAGTCGGTGCGCTCGTCGCGCAGGGTGGAGAGCTTGTGGGCCACCAGGGGGTGGTCGACGACGTGGAGACGCATGTATCGAGGTTAGCCCGGGTCTGCACGCCTGTACGACTCGCCGCGTGCCGACCGCCCCGTCGCCGGGGTGCACCCGGCCGTATCGAGCCGTGACGCCCCGCGAATGTCCGGACGGAAGCGCCTCCTGTGGTATCAACCGGGCTGATCTGGGAATGTCACGTCTTATGACGAGCAACCCGAACGCCGGGGACGGCTCGGCGGACGAGCCCGCAGGCCGGTCGGGCAATCGCCCCGGCCCGCCACAGGACCCCCCGGAGACCGAGGCGGACCGCCGCAGGCGGCGGGCCGTCTTCCTGCGCGAGCTCACCGAGGCCCGCGAACTCCGGGAGCGGGTCCAGCCCCGGCGGACCAAGGAACGGCGGATGCGCGAAGCCATGCGGATGCGAACCTTCCGGATCTGACGAGGATCCGCAGCGGTTCCGGCGCGGCTCCCCCCGCAGCTCCCCCTGCGGCTCCGCCGACCGGCCGGTCCGGATCCGGTGGGCCCCGGGCGGTGGCGCCGGCGCCACACCGGCCGCCGGCCGGCCCTTCCGACACGACCTGCAAAGACGCGCTGCCGAACACCCCCCGCAAGGGCGGGCTTTCTGTCACGATTCCGATGGGACGGTCCGAACGAGCGGGCCGCCTCTGGCGCGGGGGCGGCCAGATTTTCGCGTTGCCCGAGCGCGCCGACAGCCGAGACCGAGATCTTGGGAGTGTCCCTGGTGGCGTACTTCGCTGCAGTGCTTGCTCGCACCGAGGACGGGTGGGATGTGAGCGAGACGGAGCTCGACGACGTCGAAACCCTCGCCGACCTGACCGAACTGGCCCGCGACTCCACGCAGGACGACGACAGCGTCCTGATCTTCATCGAACAGGAGGACGCCTGGTTCGCCATCGTCCGGGTGGACGGCGAGGAGGACCCGCGGATCTTCGTGTCCGACGGCGCCGCCGCCGCCCGCAGCTCCTACGGCTCCGTCCTCACCGACGAGCTGGTCGACCAAGCCGGTGAGAGCGAGTTCGGCGACCTGGACCACCTGGTCGTCGAGCTGGAGGAGGACGAGGAGGCGCAGGAGCAGGACGAGGACGCCCGCAGCGGCGTCCCGGTCGGCCCGCTCGGCGACGCCCACCTGCTCACCGAGTTCGGCCTGGCCGCCGAGGAGCTGCTCGCCCTCAGCGGCGAGGGCGCCGTCCCGGGCGACGCCCTGGAGGAGATCGCCGAGGCCCTCGGCTGCGGCGAGGTCCTGGAGGCGGTCCGGTAGCGGGCGGTGACCAGGCCGGTGACCAGGCCAGTGCCCACCGCCGGATACCCGACACTGGATGCCATGCAGTCCGCATCCGCCCCGCAGGCCGTCCCCCGCATCGCCCCCCTGCCCGCCCCCGTCCGCCCCGACCCGGTCCGCGACCGCTGGGCGGCGCCGATGCGCCTCGCCATCGCCGAGGCCGCCCTGGCGCCGGCCACCGGCGACGTCCCGGTCGGGGCGCTCGTCCTGGGCCCGGACGGCGAGGTGATCGGGCGCGGCCACAACGAGCGCGAGGCGGTCGGCGACCCGACCGCGCACGCCGAGGTGGTCGCGATCCGGCAGGCGGCCGAACGGGTCGGGGAGTGGCGGCTCAGCGGCTGCACCCTGGTCGTCACCCTGGAGCCCTGCACGATGTGCGCCGGCGCCATCGTGCTGTCCCGGATCGACCGGGTGGTCTACGGCGCCCTCGACGAGAAGGCCGGCGCGGCCGGCTCGCTCTTCGACGTGATGCGCGACCGCCGGCTCAACCACCGCCCCGAGGTGGTCTGGGGCGTCCTCGCCGACGAGTGCGGCGAGCAGCTGCGCGAGTTCTTCGAGTCCCACCGCTGACGTCCGGCGCCGACTTCCGCCGCCGGGTCCCCCGCCGGCCGCCCGTCCCTATGGATTTCGTGACCGCGCACCCGTCCGGTAGAGTTCCCCTCGGTAGCGTGTCCGAGCGGCCAAAGGAGCACGCCTCGAAAGCGTGTGTGGGGGCAACTTCACCGTGGGTTCGAATCCCACCGCTACCGCTGGAAAGCCCGAAGGCCCGTCCGATCCGGACGGGCCTTCGGCGTTTCCGCGCACCCTCGAACGCGAAAAGGGCTCCGTACTCCGGGCTGATGACCACCAACGCCCGGAGAGTACGGAGCCTGGAAAGGGGGAGCGGCTCGGGGGGACGACCGCTCCCCCGGCGGAGTCCCACAACCGGCGCCGCGTCGGGGGGAAGCCGCGGCGCCCGGTCCCACAGCGGGGAGCTCCGGATCCACGCACCGGGGATTCCTGCCAGATCCTCGGCACGTCTTCCATCCTGCCGCCCGGGCCGCTTCCGGGCATCCGGAGAAAGGCCCCACTCACGGGGACCTTCGTCCCGCCGGGCGAACGCGTCGCACACTTGATAGCCCGTCCGATGGATAAGCTGCTTCCGCAGGGCCGCTCGGGGACCCGGATGGCGGCGGCCCACAGCAGGAGAGGACGACACCCGATGGCGCAGGCGAAGAAGATCGGCATGGCCCTCCTGCTCATCTTCGTCCTCTACTCGATCATCAGCTCGCCGGCCCGCTCCGCCCAGCTCGTCCAACTGGGCTTCGAGGGCATCTCGAACGCGGCCAAGGCGGTCGGCACCTTCATGACCGGACTGATCAAGTGAGCGCTCCGCTCGCGTAGGGCCCGTCGTCCCGCCCCGGCGCACCGGCTACGGTGTGCGGGACCCTCTGTCCCCGTCCGCGAGGAGCGGCAATCGTGATCCGGCATCTGGTCCTGTTCAAGCTCAACGAAGGCGTCCGCAAGGACGACGAGCGCGCGCTCGCCGGCGCCAAGGCGTTCGCCGAGCTGGGTTCGCTGATCCCCGAGCTGCGCGAGTGGGAGTGCGGCTGGAACACCACCGAGCGGGACATCGCCCACGACTACGCGATCAACAGCCTGGTCGAGGACCGCGACGCCCTGCACGCGTACCTGACCCACCCGGCCCATCAGGCCGCGGCCGGTCAGTGGCGCGAATTCGCCACCTGGGTGATCGCCGACATCGAGGTCTGACACCCGAGGCACCCGGGTCCGTCCCTCGGACGGCCCGCCGCGCCCCGTCCGGCCACCGGACGGGGCGCCTTGCTCCGCCCCGGAACGATCCGTGCGGCGCCTGGGCGGGAAGCCCGGTGAAGCCCCGATGCCGCACCAACACACCTCCGCCGGGTGCTTGCCCGACCTGCGCCCGCCTTGTGATGCTATGACCGGTTTTGCCGGACATGGCGAGGTGGTGAAGCAGCCGCGACACCCGATCCGCAGGGCCCTTCGTTATCGACTGAGGGAGGGGTGACGTGTCCGACGAGGTACTGGCGTCGATCATCAGCCCGGCCGGCGAGCTCCGCCCGGACGGTCTGCGCGGCCCCGGCGGCCGCCCCGCGGTGGACGTCCGGACGCTGACCCGGGTGCTGTTCGAACGGCTCGCGGAGCTGCCCCCGGGCACCCCCGAGCGGGAGCGGGTCCGGGCCGCCCTGATCGAGGTGAACATCCCCCTGGTCCGCTACGCGGCCACCCGCTTCCGCAGCCGCAGCGAACCGATGGAGGACGTCGTCCAGGTCGGCACCATCGGCCTGATCAACGCGATCGACCGGTTCGACCCCACCCGCGGCGTCCAGTTCCCCACCTACGCACTGCCCACCATCCTCGGCGAGATCAAGCGCTACTTCCGGGACAACGTCCGCACCATGCACGTCCCGCGCCGGCTCCAGGAGCTGTGGGTCCAGGTCAGCGGCGCGATGGAGGAGCTGACGGTGCTGCACGGCCGGGCCCCCAAGGTGCCGGAGATCGCCGCCAGCCTGCGGATCCCCGAGGAGGACGTCCGGGCCTGCCTGGACGCCGGGCGGGCCTACAACGCGGCCTCGCTGGAGGCGGCGCAGGAGCACGAGGGCGGACTCGCCCTGCTGGACCGGCTCGGCTACGAGGACTCCGCGCTGGCCGAGGTCGAGCACCGGGACATGGTCCGCCACCTGCTGGTCCAGCTGCCCGAGCGGGAGCGGCGGATCGTGATGCTGCGGTTCTTCGCCAACCTGACCCAGTCGCAGATCAGCACCGAGCTGGGGATGTCCCAGATGCACGTCTCGCGGCTGCTCTCCCGCATCCTGACGAGGCTTCGGACCGGCAACTCCTGGGAAGACTGAGATTGCAGCGCGTTACCCTCGCGTGACATCTTGCGACGTTCGGGTTTGCCGTGCACCGTGTTCCGGTATGGAGGGGGAGGGCCCCCGCCGGGAACCTCCGTGCGACGGCCCCCGTTCAACTGTCAGTCACAAGGGGGTGGGCGCATGTCCGGAGAGCTGGGCACTGCGGAGATCCACGCTGGTCAGGCCAACGGTACGGCTGTCGCCGAGGACCGGATCCCGCTCCAGCGGGTCCCGGCCGCCGCGCCGCCCGGGCCCGAGACGCCGCCCGGCTCCGGGCTGGACACCCGGACGCTGTCGCGCTCGCTGTTCCTGCGGCTGGCCGCCCTGGAACCGGGCAGCGCGGAGCACACGTACGTCCGCGACACCCTGATCGAGCTCAACCTGCCGCTGGTCCGGTACGCCTCGGCGCGCTTCCGCAGCCGCAACGAGCCGATGGAGGACATCGTCCAGGTCGGCACCATCGGCCTGATCAAGGCGATCGACCGGTTCGACCCCGAGCGCGGGGTGGAGTTCCCCACCTTCGCGATGCCCACCGTGGTGGGCGAGATCAAACGCTTCTTCCGGGACACCAGCTGGTCGGTCCGGGTGCCCCGGCGGCTCCAGGAGCTGCGGCTGGCGCTCACCAAGGCCGGTGACGACCTGTCCCAGCGGCTGGACCGCTCCCCCACCGTCGCCGAACTGGCCACCTGCCTGGGGGTCAGCGAGGAGGACGTGGTCGAGGGCCTCGCGGTGGGCAACGCCTACACCGCCAGCTCGCTCGACTCCAGCCCCAGCGAGGAGGACGGCGACGGACCGCTGGCCGAGCGGCTCGGCTACGAGGACCTCGCGCTGGAAGGCGTCGAGTACCGGGAGTCGCTGAAACCGTTGCTGGCCAAGCTGCCGCCGCGCGAGCGCCGGATCATCATGCTGCGGTTCTTCGGCAACCTCACCCAGTCGCAGATCGGCGACGAGATCGGCATCTCCCAGATGCACGTCTCCCGGCTGCTCACCAGGACGCTGACCCAGCTTCGTGAGGGCCTGATCAGCGAGGGCTGATCCTGCCCCGGGACGGCGTCGTCCATCGCCCGGCCGACCACTGCGGCGGCGCGTTCGGCGGCGCGCAGGTAGTCGGCGAGGACGGGTCCGCGGTCGGCGCCGACGGCGTGCGCGCGGGGGCCGAAGTCGTCGGCAACGACATGGTTCAGGCCATCACCGCACAGGGCCACAGCACACCGCGGCGCCCGCCCGCCCGGCCGTCCAATAGCCGCCGGGATCACGGGCGTTGGCCTTACCGCGGCAGCCCGGGACTGCGCCCGACCAGCGCCGTTCGACCGGCTCCGGCGCCGCTTTCCGCCCGGCCCCGATTGCACCGGACTCGGTCCGCCGATCGACCGCGCGTGCACCTCCATTGCATATTCGGACTGTCACATGGCACAGCGGTGCCCGATATTGCATGAACCTGCCCAAGGCGTCGGCAAGATGTGCAAGAGTGTCATGCGCGACGACGACAGTGTAGGTGTCCGGTGGTCCGCCCAAGCCGCACGGGCGGTAACCAGGTGTAGCTCTCAGCTTCCGCTTTTTCATTCTCAATTCATTATTTGCATGGCCGGTCCGGTTCCGGTCACAATCGGCGCCTTCATGGCTTCGCCATGAACGTTGGTAACAGGTTCGCTGCACTCTCGCCCAATTGGTCCCTCGCAGAGGCCCCCCTCGACCAGGATGGGCGCCGGGCAGCCTGCTGCCCGCGAACAGCTACAGGGCAGGCGAGCGCTGAGCAGCGAGGCGCCTACCCAAGGGGAGGATCACCATGGGTCGAGCGACCCGAAGAGTTGCCGCGTGCGCGGCGGCAGTTCTGCTGGCCAGCGGCCTGCAGACCACCCTGGCCCACGGCGACACGCCGCCCAGGATCGACCTCACCATCCTGGTCATCGACGACGGAGGCCCGTCGGTCGCGGCGATCACCGCCGAACTCAAGAACCAGGGCACCCCGTACAAGGTCGTCAACCTCAACGACACCAACCGTCCCATCATCAACTCCGCTTTCCTCAGCGACACGGTGAACGGCCAGCCCCGCGGGAAGTACCAGGGCATCGTCCTTCCCAACGAAAACCCCTTCCCCAACAGTGCGGCCGAGATGACGGCCATCGCGGGCTACGAAGCTGCATTCGGAATCCGGCAGATCGACGCGTACACGTTCGCCAGTCCTGCGGTGGGGCTGAACTACGCGGTGAATCCCGGTTACTACGGCACGCTGGACGGATTCCAGGGCGCCACCACCACGGCCGGCACTTCGGGCCCGTTCGGGTACCTCAAGGGCAGCGTGCCGTTCGAGGACAACGATCCGACCGTCAGCGAGAGTTACGGCTACCTGGCCACGCCACTGGCCAACCTGCCGGCCGGCGCCTCGTTCGTCCCGCTGGTCGACGCCGCGATCCCGAGCACCACCTCGCGCGGTTCGCTGGTCGGCGAGTACACGCACGACGGCCGCAAGGAACTGGTCGTCACGTTCGTCTACAACCAGTACCAGCAGCAGTACCGCCTGCTCGCCCGCGGCATGGTCGACTGGATCACCCAGGGCGTCCACCTCGGCTACGACCGCAACTACTTCGCGGCCCACGTGGACGACGTCTTCCTGGCCGACGACCGCTGGGACACCGTGCTCAAGTGCACCCCCGGCGACGTCACCTGCCCGCCCGGCACCCCGGACACGGCCAACCCGATCCGGATGACGCCGGACGACGCCCAGCACCTCAAGCAGTGGCAGACCGCCAACAACTTCACCCTGGACATGGTGTTCAACGGTGGCGGCAGCGAGGACTGGAAGGCCGACCACCAGACCACGGTGGACCCCACGGTCAACCAGATGATCGCCGACCAGAACAGCTACCGCTGGGTCAACCACACCTACAGCCACCCGTACCTGGGCTGCGTCCAGGACGTCACCGTGGTGCCGTGGCGCTGCACCAAGGACTCCGCGGGCAAGACCGTCTGGACCGACCAGAACACCATCTCGGGCCAGATCAAGGACAACTTCGACTGGGCCGCCAAGAACGGCCTGAAGGTCGACCCGCAGGCCCTGGTCACCGGCGAGCACTCCGGTCTGCTGACCGCCCCGCAGGAGACCAGCGACAACCCGAACCTGGCGCCGGCGCTGGCCGCCAACGGCATCAAGTTCACCGGCAGCGACGCCTCCCGCGAGCCCGCCCAGCGGGCCGTCGGCTCGTCCACGCTGACCGTGCCGCGCTACCCGATGAACGTCTTCTACAACGCCGGCACGGCGAAGGAGGAGGCCGACGAGTACAACTGGATCTACACCAGCAAGGCCAACGGCGGCAGCGGCGTCTGTGAGAACAACGCCAACTCCACCTGCCTGACGCAGCCGCTGGACGCGAACACCGGCTTCCAGTCGTACATCGTGCCGCTGGAGGCCCGGATCGACCTCGGGCACGTGCTGAGCAACGACCCGCGGCCGCACTTCATCCACCAGTCGAACCTGTCCGAGGACCGGATCCTCTACCCGGTGCTGGAGAAGATCCTCGGCACCTACCGGTCGCTGCACGCCGACAACACCCCGATCGTGAACCTCGGCGAGCGCGAGATCGGCCAGGAGTTCCAGCGCCGCGCCGCCTGGAACTCGGCCGTCTCGGCCGGCCAGGTCACCGGCTACCGGGTCGGCAACACCGTCACGGTCAACGCTCCGGCCGGTGTTCAGGTCCAGGCCACCATGCCGACCGGAACTTCTCAGAAGCTGGTCATCGGATCGACCGCCTTCGGTTCGTCCTACGCCGGTACGATCTCCGGTTGGGTGTCCCCGGGCACCCTGCAGAGCAGCGTCTCCCTGCAGCTCCCCTCGGCCGGCACCCCGGCCGCCCCGGCCGCCGTCGCCCCCGGCGTCGCGGCCAAGTCCGTCCCGGCCCCGGCCCCGGCGGACAAGAAGGTCGTCCCGCAGGGCGTCGCCACTCCCGTCCCGGTGGGCCCGAGCGACACCGGTCGTACCAGCGCCCCGACCCTGGTCCCCGGTAGCGGAACCCCGGTGCCCGGCAAGGACGTCGCCACCAACGGCAACGGCGGCACCGCCGCCGCCAAGAGCGGTAAGGCCACCGGGGGGGCGGCCTCGCTCGGCACCAGTACCACCGGACGCTCCGGCAACCGGTAGCCCGCAGCACCCGATGGCAGGGCCGGGCCGGTCGCCCGGTCCGGCCCTGCCTCGGGTCCCGTTCCGGCCACCCAGACCGGACACCGAAGCAAGGAACAGGAGGGGGGACAGGAGATGCGCGTCACCCTGCTCACCGAGGGGACGTATCCGCACCAGCACGGCGGTGTGAGTGTCTGGTGCGACCAGCTCGTTCAAGGCATGCCGGACGTCGACTTCGACGTCATCGCCGTCACTGGTACCGGCCAGGAGCCGCTGGCCTGGGAGCTGCCCGCCAACGTGCGGTCGGTCACGACCGCACCGCTGTGGGGCCCGGCCTCCGAGGCCGGACCGCCCCGCGGCAAGGAGATGCGGCGCTTCCTCAACGCGTACGAGCGCTTCCTCCACTCCATCCTCGATCCGGTCTACACCACCCACTTCGGCACCGAGCTGTACGGCTTCGCCGACCTCGCCCGGCGCGGGCTGCTCAGCCCGGCGCTGCGCAGCGAGCGCGCCCTGCGCACCCTCCAGCACGTCTGGACCCGGGACTACCTGCCCACGGCCGTCTCCCGGCCCACCATGCACGACGCCCTGAACGCCACCGACCTGCTGGAGCACGCCCTACGGCCGCTCTCGGTCGAACCGCCCACCGGCGGCGTCGCGCACGCCGCCAGCGGCGGGCTGGCCACCCTGCCCGGGCTGATCGCCGCCCAGCAGTACGGCGTACCGTTTCTGCTCACCGAGCACGGCATCTACCTGCGCGAGCGCTACCTCGGCTACCGCACCGGCCCGTACCGCTGGCCGGTCAAGGCGCTGCTGCTCGGCTTCTACCGGATGCTCGCCGAGGAGAGCTACCGGCAGGCCGCGCTGGTCACCCCCGGCAACCGGTACAACCGGCGCTGGGAGGAGCGCGGCGGCACGCCGTCCGCCCACATCCGCACCGTCTACAACGGCGTGGACCCGGCGGCCTTCCCGCCCGCCGGGCCCGAACCCGAGACGCCGACCCTCAGCTGGGCCGGCCGGGTAGACCCGATCAAGGACCTGGAGACGCTGATCCGGGCCTTCGCCATCGTCCACCGTGAGATCCCCGAGGCGCGGCTGCGGCTCTTCGGCGGAACTCCCAAGGGCGGCGAGGCCTACCGGGACGGCTGCATAGCCCTGGCCGCCGAACTCGGCATCGCCGACTCGGTGGCCTTCGAGGGCCGCGTCGCCGACATCACCGACGCGTACGCGGCGGGCAACGTGGTCATGCTCTCCAGCATCAGCGAGGGCTTCCCGTTCACCCTGATCGAGGCGATGTCCTGCGGCCGCGCGACCGTCTCGACCGACGTCGGCGGCGTCCGCGAAGCCGTCGGCGACACCGGACTCGTCGTCCCGCCCCGCGAACCCGAACCGATGGCGGCCGCCTCGATCGAGCTGCTGCGCGACGCCGAGCGGCGCGCCCGCCTGGGCGAACAGGCCCGACTGCGGGTCATCGAACAGTTCACGCTCCGCCAGAACATCGACGGCTTCCGGGGCATCTACACCGAACTCCTCGGCACCGCCCGCTGGATGCCGGACGGCGTGGTGGCCGTCACCGACCAGACCCCCACCACCGACTGGGACCAGCAGCTCGCCGCCGCCCAGCCCCAGCACAGCGAGGTGGGCGCGTGAACGAGCGGAGCGAGAGAACCATCGACAGGTGCGTGTACCGCGAAGCGGCCACCGAGCGCAGCGGGGTGGAAGCATGAGTGGCCCCCTGCGGCTCGTGGAGGACGAGGGCGGCTCCGAGCGGACGATGCAGCTGCGCACCCTGCCGCTCAAGCGCCGCCGCCCCACCCCGTCGGCCCAGCCCGAGCCCGAGGAGCAGCTCGACCTCTCCGCGGACCCGCTGGACGAGCTCGCCGAGCGGCTGCACGACATCTGCGCCGATGCCGTCCACCCGTACGAGATCGCCGCGTTCCTGGAGTCCGACGGCCTCTCCGACGAGCAGGCCGCCCTGTTGTACGGCCGCCCCGACTCGTTCACCCTCGCCGAGGAGCTGTTCGAGAAGGTCGAGCGCCGCTACCCCGGCCCGAGCTCCGAGTTCGCCAACCCGTGGCGGGCCGACCCCTGGCGCTGCGTCGTGCGCGGCCTGGTGTTCGCCCTGCCCGGGCTCGGCTACCTGCTCGGCGCCAACCTGTTCGCGGCCACCCGGATGCGGTTCGGCCTGCCCTCCGGCATGCTCGCGCTGTCCGTCGCGACGCTGGTCAGCTGGGGCTTCAACCAGGCGCTGGCACACCGCTCGTACCGCTGGCTCGGCCGGCTGCGGCGCCGCGAGGCCGCGATCTGCCTGGCCCTCGGGGCGCCGCTGGGCGCGCTGGTCGCGTCCGCCGCGGCGTACGTGGTCGGCGGGCCGCTGGGCGCGCTCTTCTTCGCCGCCGGGCAGTCGCTGTACCTGGGCGCGGCCACCGTCCTGCTGGTGCTGGGGCGGGAGAAGTTCCTGCTGCTGGCGCTGGTTCCGGCCTCGGTGGGCGCGGGCGTGGTGCTGGCCGCGGACGTCCCGCAGGTCGTGCGGACGGTCGTGCTGCTCGTCTCGCTGGTGCTGGCGGTCGGCCTGGCCGCCCGGGAGCTGCTGTTCTGCATCCGGGGCGGCGAGAAGGAGTCCGTCGAGCTGAAACTGCCGATCCGCCAGGAGGTCCCGCACCTGCTGTTCGGCCTGGCCTGCGGCACCCTCACGCTGATCGCCGGTCTCGGCGAGACCATCCACCAGGCGGTGCAGACCGGCGCCGCGCACGGTGCGAAGGCCACCCCGACCGGACCGGCCATGATCGCGCTGACGCTCAGTCTCGGCCTCGCCGAGTGGCTGCTCTTCCGCTACCGGGCGATGGCCGTGGCCGCGCTGCGCACCAGCCACACCAGCGGGCAGTTCACCCGCCGCACCGGCGGGATCCTGCTCGGCTGCCTGTTCATCTACCTCACCACCGTGGCCGCGCTGGACGCCGCCACGACCGTGCTGTGGCCCGGCGCCCCCGCGCTCGGCGTGCCGCAGCTCGGCGCGATGCTGCTCCTCGGCGGCTCGCTCTGGCTGGCGCTGCTGCTGAACGCCTTCGGGTTCAGCTGGAGCACCGCCCTCATCTGTCTGGCCGCCGCGGGTGCCGAGAGCGCCGGGCTGCTGACCGGTGCGGATCCGATCGTCCTGCAGCTGATCGGCTGCGGGGCGGCCGCCTTGCTCCTCACCGCCATCGCCGGGCCTGCGCTCGGCCGCACCACCCAGCACCGCTGAACACCGAACACCGAAATCACGCACGCCCAATTCGCGTGCACCGCTGGACCCGCTTCACCGAACACGCTCCACAACGCGCTTCACCCGAACACGCTTCACCCGAACGCGCTTCACCTCAACACGCGTCACGGCACAGCTGAACCACCACCGGCCGGTCGCCACCGGGAGTCCGGCCGTTCCCAAAATCGAGAGAGCGAATCACGCATGAGCAGCGTCGCGGTCACCGGAGCCGAGGGCTTCATCGGCTCCCACCTCGTCGAGTCCCTGGTCGCCGACGGGCACCAGGTCCGGGCGATGGTCCAGTACAACTCCTTCTCGTCCTTCGGCTGGCTGGAGACCCTGTCCAAGGAGGTGCTGGACTCGGTCGAGATCGTCCTCGGCGACGTCCGGGACCCGGGCTCGGTCAACGGCCTGGTCAAGGGCACCGAGGCGGTCTACCACCTGGCCGCCCTGATAGCGATCCCGTACTCCTACCTGGCCCCGCACTCGTACGTCGACACCAACGTCACCGGCACCCTGAACGTGCTGGAGGCGGTGCGCCACCAGGAGATCCCGCGCCTGGTGCACACCTCCACCAGCGAGACGTACGGCACCGCGCAGACCGTGCCGATCACCGAGGACCACCCGATCAACACCCAGTCCCCGTACGCCGCCTCCAAGGCCGGCGGGGACCGGCTGGCCGACAGCTACCACGCCAGCTTCGAGACCCCGGTCGTCACCCTGCGCCCGTTCAACACCTTCGGCCCGCGCCAGTCGATGCGCGCCGTCATCCCGACCGTGATCGCCCAGGTCGCCGCCGGCGAGACCGAGATCACCCTCGGCGACCTGCGCCCGACCCGCGACTTCATGTTCGTCAAGGACACCGCGCACGCGTTCCGCACGGTCGGCACCGCTCCCGCCGAGACCGTGGTCGGCCGGACCTTCAACGCCGGCACCGGTGGCGAGATCTCGGTCGGCGACCTGGTCTCCCTGGTCGGCAAGCTGATGGGCGTCGACCTCCTGGTGAAGGAGGACGAGCAGCGCATCCGCCCGGCCAACTCCGAGGTCATGCGCCTGGTCGCGGACGCCACCCGGCTGCGCGAGGCCACCGGCTGGGCTCCCCAGTTCACCCTGGAGCAGGGTCTGGAGCAGACCATCGAGTTCTTCCGCGACCCGGCCAACCTGGCCCGCTACAAGACCGACATCTACAACGTCTGACCGCCGTACCGATCAATGCCCGTCCTGGTAACCAAGGTTCGTGTCCTGCACATCCTTTCCGTGGGGGAAACACCATGCATGCAGTGATCCTGGCCGGCGGTAAGGGCGTTCGCCTCCGCCCGTACACCACCGCCCTTCCCAAGCCGCTCGTCCCGATCGGCGACCAGCACGCGATCCTGGAGATCGTGATGCGCCAGCTCGCCGCCGCGGGCTTCAAGACCGTCACCCTGGCCATCGGCCACCTCGGCCACATCATCCGCGCGTACGTCGGCAACGGCTCCCAGTGGGGGCTGCGGGTCGGCTACGC
>NZ_JBHWIR010000109.1:0-3597 GCF_042731835.1 Kitasatospora sp. NPDC059817
CGCCCGTACACCACCGCCCTTCCCAAGCCGCTCGTCCCGATCGGCGACCAGCACGCGATCCTGGAGATCGTGATGCGCCAGCTCGCCGCCGCGGGCTTCAAGACCGTCACCCTGGCCATCGGCCACCTCGGCCACATCATCCGCGCGTACGTCGGCAACGGCTCCCAGTGGGGGCTGCGGGTCGGCTACGCCGTCGAGGACAGCCCGCTCGGCACCATGGGCCCGCTGCTCACCATGCAGGACCGCCTGCCGGAGCACTTCCTGGTGATGAACGGCGACATCCTCACCGACCTGGACTTCGCCGGGGTGCTCAAGCACCACGAGGCGTCCGGGGCGCCGCTCACCATCGCCACCTACGCCCGCCAGGTGAAGATCGACTTCGGCGTGCTGACCGCCGAGTCCGGCAGCATCACCGGCTTCCAGGAGAAGCCGAGCATCGACTACCGCGTCTCGATGGGCGTGTACGGCGTGTCCCGTTCGGCACTCGCCAAGTACACCCCCGGCCTGCCGCTGGGCTTCGACGAGCTGGTGCTGGACCTGCTCGCCGCCAAGACCCCGCCCGCCGCGTACGACTTCGGCGGCTACTGGCTGGACATCGGCCGCCCGGACGACTACGACCGGGCGAACGCCGAGTTCTCCTCCATCCGACCGGTGCTGATGCCCTTCGAGTCGGCCGGCGCCGGCCAGGGCGTGGCGGAGCTGCCGATCCCGGCCGCCCGCACCGCCCCGGACGACACGGCCGAGGCTCCCGCCACCGCGGGCGCCCAGAGTGACGGACGGGCCGCGTGAGAATCCTGCTCCTCGGCGGCGACGGCTTCCTCGGCCGTCACGCCACCGCCGTCCTGCGGTCACTGCCCGGTGCCACCGTGCTGACCGCGGGCCGGCGGCCCGCCCACGACCTCCGGCTGGACCTGGCCACCGCCCAGGCCGGCCCGCTCGGCGAGGAACTGGCCGCGCTGGCACCCGACGTGGTGGTCAACTTCGCCGGCGCGGTGGCCGGCAGCGCGGTCAAGCTCGCCGAGGTGAACGCGCGCGGCCCGGCCGTGCTCTGCGAGGCGCTGCAGCTCGGCGCCCCGAAGACCCGGCTGGTGCACATCGGTTCGGCCGGCGAGTACGGCGTCTGTCCGGCGGGCAGCTCGCTGTCCGAGGACTCCGACGCCCGCCCGGTCGGCGTGTACGGCGCGACCAAGCTGGCCGGCTCCCTCGCGGTGGCCGGCTCGGCACTGGACGCCGTGGTCCTGCGGGTGTTCAACCCGGTCGGCCCGGGGGCACCGGCGGGCTCGCTGCCCGGCCGGCTGGCCGCCGAGCTGCTCCGGGTGGCGCCCGAGGGCGCCGACGGCGTGATCACGGTCGGCGACCTCTCCGCCTACCGCGACTTCGTCGACGCCCGGGACATCGCCCGCGCGGTCGGCCTGGCCGCCGCCGCGGACCGTCCGCTCCCCCGGGTGCTCAACCTCGCCTCCGGGCAGGCCCGGCAGGTCCGGGCGATCGCGGACGGGCTGGTCGCCGCGGCCGGCTTCGCCGGCCGGATCGACGAGAGCGGGGCGGGCTCCGAGCGCTCGGCCGCGGTCTCCTGGCAGCAGGCCGACGTGTCGGCCGCCGCCCGGGAGCTCGGCTGGCACCCGGAGACGGACCTCGCCGACACCCTGCGCGACCTGTGGCTCAGCACCGCCGAACCCGCCTGCCCACCGGTCGTCGCATGACCGGCGGGATCATCCCCGACGGCCGCCTGCTGGTGCCGCTGTACGTCCACCCCGCGGTGGACCCGGCGGCCTGGCAGGCGGTCGCCGCCGCCGACCCGGGCCGGATCGCCGCCGTCGTGCTCAACCTCGCCGACGGGCCGGGCGAGAACCCGGACAACGTCTTCGCCGAGGCCGCCGACCAACTCCGCGCGGCCGGAGTGCCGTTGGTCGGCTACACCGACACCGACTACGGCCGCCGACCGCACGCGGCGGTGGTCTCCGACATCCTGACCTACCGTCAACGCCACGACATCACCGGTGTCTACCTCGACCAGGTGGCCACCCACCCGGGCGCCCTCGCGCACTACCGGCGGCTGGCCACGGCCGCGCGCGCGGCCGGCTGCGGCACCGTGGTCTTCGGCCACGGCGAGCACCCCGACCCGGGGTACGCCGAAGTCGGCCTGGCCGACCTGCTGGTCACCTTCGAGGGCGACTGGGACACGTACCGTGCGATGACGCTCCCGCTGTGGACCGGCCGCCACGCGGCCTCCCGCTTCTGCCACCTGGTGTACGACGTCCCCGCCGAACACGCCGAGGACGCCACCGCGCTGATCGCCGCCCGCCGGGCCGGCGTCGGCTGCGCCGTACCGGGCGCCGGGGAGAACCCCTGGCGCACCCTGCCCTACGGCCTGACCGCTGCTGAACTGACCTGACCTGATCCGGAGTTCGACTACCGTGAACCGCCGTACCCGGCTCCTGCCGGTCGCCATCACCATCGCCGCCGCCCTGCTGGCGACCTCGTGCAGCAGCTCAGGCTCGGACGACGACAACTCCTCGGCCGACGGCTCCCCGAGCAGCCCGCCCGCGGCCACCGCCCCGACCACCCCGGACGGCAGCACCGCCCCGGGCACCCCGTCGGACGCCGCCACCACGCCCCCGGCCCCCGGCACGCCCAGCACCCCCGGCTCACCCACCGCGCCCGGCGCCACCACGCCCCCGGGCGCCACCACCACCCCGGGCACCCCCAGCGCCCCCAGCGCCCCCGGCGGAACTCCCGGCGGCACCACCCCCCCGCCGCCGGCCGGCGCCCGCTGGCAGCCCACCCCGGGCCTCGCCTGGCAGTGGCAGCTCGGCGGCACCGTCGACCAGTCCGTGGACGTCCCGGTCTACGACATCGACGGCTTCGAGAACGACGCCTCGGTGGTGGCCGCGCTGCACGCCAAGGGCCGCAAGGTGATCTGCTACATCAACGCCGGCTCCTGGGAGAACTTCCGCCCCGACTCCGCCGCCTTCGCCAAGTCCTTGCAGGGCTCCGACACCGGCTGGAAGGGCGAGAAGTGGTTCGACATCCGCAAGCTCGACCAGCTCAAGCCGCTGATGGCGGCCCGCTTCGACATGTGCAAGAGCAAGGGCTTCGACGCCATCGAGCCGGACACCATCGAGGCCTACAACCAGAACAGCGGTTTCCCGCTCACCCCTGACGACCAGGTCAAGTACAACCGCATGCTGGCCCAGCTCGCCCACGAACGCGGCCTGGCCATCGGCCTGAAGAACGACCTCGACCAGATCCCGGCGCTGCTGCCGGACTTCGACTTCGCGGTCAACGAGGAGTGCTCGCAGTTCGACGAGTGCGACCGGGTCGCGCCGTTCGTCAAGGCGGGCAAAGCGGTGTTCCACGTCGAATACAAGCTCGGCACGGACCAGTTCTGTGCCAAGGCCAAGTCGCTCGGCTTCAGTTCGATGCAGAAGAAGCTCGACCTGGACGCCTGGCGCAAGCCCTGCTGAGCGCTGGCGCACCGGTCCTCGGTGCACCGGTTTCCGTCGCGGGGGGGGGGCCCGAGCGGGGGCGCCCCCCCCCGGTGGAAATAACAACCCCCGCACCAAACCCCCCCCCACCACCCCCACCCCAACAGAG
>NZ_JBHWIR010000109.1:3607-11482 GCF_042731835.1 Kitasatospora sp. NPDC059817
GTGCGCGCGCGCTCCCGTTTGGTGGGCCCCGTGTTTGCGGGGGGTGGGGCCCCCAGGGGGCGGTCCCCCGCCGCGATGATCACTTGACCGCCAGCCAGATGACGCCGCCCAACACGGCCAGCACGATGACGGCGACCAGCGCGATCACGCCGGTACGGCCACCACCACCGCTGCTGCTGCGGCCGTAGGTGGAGACGGTGCCCGGCGCCTGCGGGGCCGCCGGGGTCTCGTCGACGAACGCCCGGAACATCTGGGTGCTGCCGGCGGGGTCGTAGTCGTTGTCAGCCATGGCACGGACTCTAACGAATCCGCCCACCTCACGGACACCCCGGACCCCTCCTGCGCGACCCCCACCACCCGGTCGTGCAACGGTGGTACGACATCCTCGTGAAGTCCGCCCGACACACGGAATGCCGCCCGGTGCGATCCGGTTGAATCCGACCATGACCGGAAACCACAGCGACGCCCCGGGCCGGGTCCGCCTCGGCGCCTCCGACCTGTCCGTCTTCCCGCTCTCCCTCGGCGGCAACGTCTTCGGCTGGACGGCCGACGAGCAGCAGTCCTTCGCCGTCCTGGACGCCTACGCGGCGGCCGGCGGCAACTTCGTCGACACCGCCGACGTCTACTCGGCCTGGGCCCCGGGCAACACCGGCGGCGAGTCCGAGACCGTCCTCGGCAACTGGCTGCGCAGCCGCGGCAACCGCGACGACGTCGTGATCGCCACCAAGGTCGGCATGCACCCCGAGGCCGGCGGTCTGGGCGCGGCCAACATCAAGGCCGCGGCCGAGGGTTCGCTGCGCCGCCTGGGCGTCGAGCGGATCGACCTGTACTACACCCACCGGGACGACGACACCCCGGTCGAGGAGTTCGTCACCGCGCTGGACGAGCTGGTCCGCGAGGGCAAGGTCGCCGCGGTCGGCGCCTCCAACATCGGCGCCGAGCGGCTGTCCGAGGCGCTGGCCTTCGCCGACCGCGAGGGCCTGGCCAAGTACGTCGCCGTCCAGCCGCACTACAACCTGGTCTCGCGCGGCACCTTCGAGGGCCCGCTGGCCGACGTGGTCGCCGAGCACGGCCTCGCCACCGTCCCGTACTACGCGCTCGCCTCCGGCTTCCTCACCGGCAAGTACCGCCCCGGCGGCCCCGGCGTCGACAGCGCCCGCTCCGAGGGCGCCGCCCGCTACCTGGACGACCCGCGCGGCCCGAAGGTGCTGGCGGCCCTGGACACCGTCGCCGGGGAACACGGCGTCGCACTCGCCACGGTCGCCCTCGCCTGGCTGGCCGGGCGGCCGACGGTCGCCGCCCCCATCGCCAGCGCCCGCACCGTCGAGCAGCTCCCGCCCCTGCTGGCAGCCACCACGCTCCGCCTCACCCCCGAACAGACCGCCCTCCTCGACACCGCCTCCGCCTGACCCCGCCCCACCCCGCAGGCTGCGAACCCGCCCCCACCCGGGCCCGTTCGCAGCCTGCACCCGTGCCCGGCGAACCCCACCCGGCTGAGAACACCGGCCGCAGTGATCAGCCTTGGCCCACGAACGACCGGGCACGGAACAGGACTTCGACGCCGAAGCCGCCACGGGGGCAGCCTCGCCGGAAATCCCGCCCGGACGGGCTCTTCGACGACGAGGGCCGGAAGAAGTACGCGCGCCCGGCCCTCGATTCCGCAAACAATCCGGGCCCGGGCGGTAACACCGGCAGAGTGACCGTCGGCCCCGCCGATCCGAGGGCCCGCTCCGGCACCCTCGACGAAATCCAGGAGACTTTCCAGGCGGTCGGCGAATCCGCCCCGGAAAAGACGGCCAACGCGCACGGCGCACCGGCCGATTGGCAGATCGGGCCCGAACTGCGCACCCGTTCCCTCCGCGGGGACGATCAGGTCGCGCTTCGGGCCCCCGACAGCACGCCGCTGTCGGGGGCCCGGTGCGCCCCGGCGCTACGGCCGCCCGAAGTGGGTCGGGTAGTAGCCCGAGTTGAGGGTGGACACCCGGACCGTCTTGCCGGGCCGGGGCGCCTCGACGAACTTGCCGCCGCCCAGGTAGATCCCCACGTGGTGGATCCCGGAGGCCCGGCCGCTGTCCGACCAGAACACCAGGTCACCGCGGCGCAGTTGCCCCGCGCTGATCGGCGTGGTGGCCGCGTACTGGTCGTCGGCCACCCGCGGCAGGCTGATCCCGCTGCGCCGGTAGGCCTGCTGGACGAGCCCCGAGCAGTCGTAGCCGGACGGGCCGTTGCCGCCCCAGACGTACGGCTTGCCCAGCTGGGCGAGCGCGTAGTCGATGGCCGACTCCACGCTGCCGGAAGCCGGTGCCTGGTCCGCCGACGGCGTGGCCGCGGGCCGGGCGGGAGCGGGATCCGCACCACCGCCGGACTGGCCGGTGCGGTTCGCGTAGACGTCGTAGTGACTGGTCCACCGCCACTCGCCGGCGCTGTTCTTGAACCAGTACTTCGACCCGTCCCAGCCCTGGCGCAGTCCGGAGGAGGAAGCGGAGGAGGCCGAACCGTTGGACACGGCGGCCACCTTCCCGCTGGCACCGCCGGAGCCGCCCGAGCCGCCGGACTGGCCGGCGCGGTTCGCGTAGACGTCGTAGTGGCTGGTCCACCGCCACTCGCCGGCGCCGTTCTTGAACCAGTACTTCGACCCGTCCCAGCCCTGCTTCCCGGCCGCCGCATGCGCGGACCCGGCACCGGCCGTCAGGCCGACCACGCCGGCGCCCGCCAGCACGGTGGTGGCCAGGCAGGTACTCCGCACGGCGCGGTGTATTCGGCTGCCGCCGGTCGCCGTCGCGGGGCGGGCGGTGTGCGGCCGGGCCGCGCAGTTCGGGCAGCCGCAGCCCGCGATCGCAGGGATGCTGCCGGTGCTCTCCTCGAAGCCGATCAGGCCCCGGTCGAGGGCGGCGTCGAAATCGGCGTCGAGGTCGAGGCCGGGATCGGCGTACGCGCCGGTGGCTATCCTCATGCGGGTCGTCCTTCCTTCCGCCCGGCCCGTGCGGCCGGGGGCGGTACCGAGGCGGCCACTCCGGCCGGGGCGACGAAGGCGACCAGCAGCTGCTCCATCAGCGCGCTGCGGGCGGCCTCGTCCAGTTCGTGGGCGGTGGCGCGCTCCAGTCGCCGGACGGCGAGCGCCGCCGCCTCGACCGCGTCGTCCACCAGCACCGTCCGCAGGCCCGCGTCCAGGTCGGCCAGCCGGCGGCGGCGCATCGACTCGGCGACCTCGGGCGCGTAGTCCAGCGCCAGCGGCTGCGCCGAGTAGACCTCCAGGCCCGCCGGGGCGACCTCGGCGGCCAGTGCTCTGGTCAGCTCGTCGGCGAACCACTGCCCGTCCCGCAGCGCGGGCCCGGGCGCCGCGTTGCTGTCGCACGGCAGGATGGACGCGGTGCGGGTGAGCACCGCCTGGACCTGCTCGCGCAGGTAGCTCTCGTGGTCCTCGATCGCCAGCAGCGCCCGCGCGGTGTCCTTGACCCGCCAGACGATCAGCAGCCGGACGACGATCGGCGTGCCGGTCCGGTCGACCGCCTTGACCGGCTCGCTGCGCCAGTGCCGCAGCCGCACGTCCACCCGGCGTCGGCGCAGCAGCGGGTTGACCCAGACCAGGCCGGTGCGGCGGACGGTGCCCCGGTAGCGGCCCCAGCGGGTCAGCACCCGGGTCTCGCCGCCCGCGTTGGCCAGCAGCCCGGCGAGCGCGAACACCACGAGCAGGCCGACCGCGCTGACCGCGGCGACCGACTTGGCGTCCACTTCGGCCTGGCCACTCGCCTGCGCGGCGGCGCTGCGCAGGTCGGGCAGCGCGTCCCAGTACGGGATGACGCCGTCGCGCAGCAGCATCAGCAGCACGCCTGCCACGCCGACCAGCACCACCAGCAGGGCGATCCAGCCGGGCAGGGCGGTGGCGCGGTGCTCGCGGACCGCTTGGTCGGCGCGCGGGGGGCGGCGGGAGGTGGCGGCCGTGGGGGCGCCGACCTGGGTGGTTTCCGGGATCTCGACGGTCGCCGGGGCGGCCGCCTCCAGCGGATCGCGCAGGTCGGCGGAGGCGCCGGTGGCCGGGCCGGGGACGACGACCAGCGGAGTGGTCGCGGGGCCGCCGTCGACCGGGCCGAGCGGCTTGGCCGTCTTGACGACCGTGGCCTTGGCCAGCGGGCTCGCGCCGGAGGCGGAACGTTCCGGCAAGGCCGGTGGGAGTACCTGGGGCAGGTGGTCGGGTCGCTGCGAAGAATCGCGGGTGACGTCCATGCACGGATCCTCGGGGTCGGTGTGTCGCGCAACGGGCGGCCCGGATCTGACGGGCAGTGCCAAGATCAGGCTAAGTTCATACGTCATCAAATGCGACATTTATGATGAGGTGTGTCGACATTTGCTGACGAATCGTCCGAAGCCGACCTGACGCGCAGGCACATGAACGGGTAGTCGGGATGGTTCAGCGCAGGTCAGCGCCGCCGGACACCGTCACCACGGGCGAACACCCGGCGGGTGATCAGCCCGATCCCGGCGAGCACCAGCAGGCCACCGGCGACCCCACCGCGCCAGCCGCTCGCGGTGGACCGCGCGGCCGCCGCCTGCGAGGCCTCCGCGGCCGCCCCCACGGGCGACGCGCTCGGCGGCGCCGGCAGCGGCCCGGCATCCTCCCCGGCGGACCCGAGCGGTTCGGCCGCCACCGGCGTCGATGACGGTGGCGGTGACGGAGGCGGAGGCGGTGTCAGAGGTGGTGTCAGTGACGGTGACGGTGACGACGCCATGACGCCGACGGCCGCCCGGGACAGGCTGGCGCCCAGGGACGGAACGGTACGGAGCGTCGGAGGGACGGAACCGGCGGAGGTGGTGGTGGGGGCGATCCGGACGGTCGGGACGGTGGGGGTGGCTGAAGCAACGGACGGCCCGGCCACCGCCGCCGGCGGCCGGGCGACCGCCGGAACGGCGATCGGCAGCAGCCCCGCCGGCGCCGGCGCGAGCACGGATGCAACGGGCGTCGCCCCCACAACCGGGCTCGGCGACGAGGTGACCGGGCTCGAAGGCGTGGACGTGGGTTTGGACGTGGACATGGACGTGGGCGACGTCGCGGGACGGGACGGTACGGAGGAGGCCACCGGCGCGGAAGCACCGGCCGAGGGCAACACCGGCACCGCCACGCTCGGGCTCGGCCCGACCGGCATCGGCACCGACGCCGACGGGCTCGGCACGGTCGGCACGGTCGGCACCGAGACTGCGGGGCTGGGCCGCACGGGAACCGACGCCCCCGAGCTCGGCACCGCAGGAGTCGACGCCACCGCACTCGGCACCGCAGGAGTCGACGCCGATGCCGAAGCCGATGCCGATGCCGATGCCGATGCCGACGGGCTCGGCGCCGCCGCGACGCGCACCGGCACCGCATCCGCCGCCGCCCCGTTCCCCGCCAGGTCGGTCGCCGTGACGACCAGCCACTGCTGCCCGTCCGTCAGGTCCCGGTTGGCGGTGCAGGTCCAGCTGCCGTCGAGCGCCGCCGTCACCCCGCACAGCACCGTCCGCTCGCCTGCACCCGAACCCGAACCCGAGACCGAAGCCGGAGCCGAACCCGGCCCCGAGGCCGCCGAGCCGCCCGCCCGCGCCGTGACCAGCACCTTCGAGCCCGGCTCGGCCCGCCCGGTGAACGTCGGCCGGCTGACCCGCAGGGTCTCCCCGGCGGCCGGCGAGCCGAGCACCGGCTTGTCCGGCGGGACGGTGTCGACGACCAGCGCGACCGCCTGCCCGGCCGTCCGGTTCCCGGCCTCGTCGACCGCGACGGGGGTGAGCAGGTGGCGCCCGTCCACCAGGTTCTCGACCGGCAGGCAGGACCACTGGCCGTCCGCCCGGACGGCGCTGCGGCAGAGTTCGGCGGCCTGGTCGGTGACCGCGACGGTGCTGCCCGCCTCGCCGGTGCCGGTGAGCTGGATCCCCGGGTCGTTGGTGTACTCCGGGAGGGTGAGGACGGGCGGTGCGGGCGGCGCCGTCTTCACGGTGACCCGGACGGCGTCGCCGCGCAGCACCACACCACCGCTGGTGATCTCGACCGGGGTGAGGGCGTGCGGGCCCGCGGTGAGCGCTCCATCGGGCCGGCAGGACCAGTCGCCGCCGCGCTCGACCCGGGCCCGGCAGGCCGTGGCGTCGCCGTCCCGGATCTCCACCGAGGCGCCGGCGACCGCTCCGTCGCCGTGGATCCGTGGGCGGGCCTCGGCGAGGACGGCGCCGTCGACGGGTTCGGCGACCTCGGGCCGGGCGGCGCCGACGGTCAGTTTGATCCGCTGGTCGGCGACCTGCCCGGAGTCGGCGAAGCCGCCGGAGGGGACGAGTTGGCTGGCGTCGCGGGCGATCCGCAGCCGGGCCCAGGTGTCGCCGGAAGCGGCGCCGGTCGGGACGGTCCATTCCAGGGTCGCGGTGTCGGCGCCGGCCGGGATCTCGGCCTGCACCCGCTCGGCGGGGTCGAAGCGCCCGCTGTGGTCGAAGTCGATCCAGCCGGCCAGGGTCGCGGGCTGGTCGCCGACCGCCACCGGGACGCTGAGCCGGTAGTAGCGGCCGATCGCGGCCTCGGTGGGGAAGCTGATCGACGGGTCGGCGCCCTGGTACTCGGCGCGGCCGGGCTGGAGCTTGGGCGGCGGCGGGCTGGTGAAGACGCTGCGCCGGCCGGCCCCGTGGTCGAGCTGGACCAGCGGCTCGCCGGTCGACCGGTCGGCCGTGCCCGGGTCGTCGGCGGACCGGGGTCGGGTGCGGTGCGCCGGGTTGGCGGCGTCCGCGCCGAGGAACAGGTCGGAGAGCACGTGCGAGGCGTTGCCGTAGTTCTGCGGGGCGGTGCCGAGGTCCTCGTCGACGGTGACGGTGTACGCCTGGCGCAGGACGGGCGGGGTGGTGGTGCTGCCGGCCCGGGCGGTGGAGCGCTGCTCGACCCGGAAGACCGCGGTGCGCAGGGTGCCGGCGAGTTCCAGGGTGCCCTCGGAGGCGGAGCCGGCCGCGCCGTCGGAGCTGCCGTCGGCGCCGACGGGTGCGAGGGCGTTGGCGTCGACCGTCCAGCCGGGCCAGTCGGTGCGGTTGACCAGGGTGGGGGCGGAGGGTGAGCCGCCGGTGAGGGTCAGCCGGGCCGCGGTGCTGGTGGTGCCGGACTTCCCGGTGGCGAGCGCGACCAGTCCGCTGAGGTGCAGCCGGGGATTGCGGACCGGTCGGGAGAAGGCGAGCCGGAGCGTTCCGACGGTGCGCCAGGATCCGTCCGCCTGCGGGCGGTTCTCGGTGACGCTGAAGGTCTGCGCGGGGTTTCCGGGGTGCATTCCGTCCGTGTACGGCCCGGCCGCACGCCCCCCGCCGGGGCGGTCGGCCAGTTCGCCGGCCGCGGCGGCCACCTCGGTGCCCGGGGTGGCGGCGAATTCGAGTTGGACGGAGAGGCCGGAGGGCAGGACCGCCCGGCGTTCCCCCGACCAGGCGTCAGGGGACTGCTGGGCCACCGAGAGTGGGGCGTTCCAGCCGGTCAGCAGCCCGGCCACGAGGACGGTCAGGGCGGCGGCCGTGCGGGGAAACTGTCGGCCCATCCGGCTCTCCTTCACGGTCGGCTGCCGGGGTGCCGGGCAGTCTGGGCACAAGATCTGACAAAAAGGAATCACGATCCTGAGCCGGTCATACTGCGACACCTGCGCTTATGGCCGGGTCCCACCCGTTTGGCGGCCATCCGAGCGGCAGGACGGGATATACCCGAAACAGATGCATTTCATCCATTAGGCCCGCAATCCAGAACGGACGCGGCACCCGGCGCCCTCGTCCGGGCCCGGAAACGGGAGAAGCCCCCCCCCCGGGGGCGGGGGGGGGGGGCGGGGGGGGGCGCCCCCCGGTGTACCCGCCGCCCCGCGGGCGGTTGAAACAAAACCCGAGCCCCCCCCCCCCAGGGGGAGG
>NZ_JBHWIR010000109.1:11492-25838 GCF_042731835.1 Kitasatospora sp. NPDC059817
CTCCCCGCCGCCCCCCCCCGCCCGCGCGCGCGGGCCCCCCCCCGGGACCCCCCCCGGGGGGGGGGGCGGGGGGCTTCTCGCTGGTGCGCTCAGCAGGATTCGAACCTGCAACCTCTTGATCCGTAGTCAAGTGCTCTATCCGTTGAGCTATGAGCGCAAGGAACGGGCGAACCCGATCTTGCGGAGATTGGTGCGCTCAGCAGGATTCGAACCTGCAACCTCTTGATCCGTAGTCAAGTGCTCTATCCGTTGAGCTATGAGCGCTCGCCCTGATGAACAGTGCCAGCGGGGCGTTGCGGGGACAACATTACATGACCTGCGACGCGGGACGAAATCGATTGCTCCCTGCCCCCGGGCCGACCCCCTGGAGGCCGCTCGGACCCCCGGCGGCCCCGGCCTGCGGAGCAGGTCGGCGGGGCGGGTCCGGAACCGCCCCGGAGATGCCGAAAGCCCCGCCGACAAGATCGTCGACGGGGCTTTCCGGCTGCGGAGGCTGAGGGATTTGAACCCTCGATCAGGAATAACCCCGAAACCGCATTAGCAGTGCGGCGCCATAGACCGGACTAGGCGAAGCCTCCTCCACAGGGACCACGTCCGCGTGAGCGGACCCGTTCCGTGTGCCTGAGATGATGCCACAACCGTGGGGTTCGGCACCAACCACCGCCCACGTTACTAGGCGGGTCGACCCCGCCGCAAAGAAGAATGAGATACTGCCGTCTCCGGAGGAGCTGCCCTGAGCCGAGGAGACCTGTCGACGTGAGCAGCAGGCCGATCCGAGGCGCTGCTCGCCTCGCCGCCATACTCGACGCCCTGCCCGACGCGTTGTTGCTGGTGAACAGCAACGGCACCGTCGTGGACGCCAACAGCGCGGCAGTCCACGCGCTCCAGACGCCCGGCACCTCGCTGGTCGGCATGGGCGTGCTGGACCTCCTGCCCGAGTTCGACCCCAGCCGGATCCCCGGCTCGATGCGCCCGGCCGCCCGCGACGGCGACGAGCCCGACCGCCCGGTCCGGATGACCGCCCGGCGCACCGACGGCACCAGCTTCCCGGTCGAGGTCTCCGGCAACGACTTCCCCGACGACGGCACCGGCGAGGGCCGCGGCTACGGGCTCACCTCGTACGACCCGTACCGCGAGCGGTCCCGCCCGTCCTCCGCGAGCGACCTGCTCCTGCTGCTGGTCCGCGACCTCTCCAGCCGGCTCGGCGTCGAGGCCGAGCTGCGCCGCCAGCACAAGCAGACCGAGATGATCCTGCGCGCCGCCGCCGAGGGCGTGCTCGGCGTCGACCTCGAAGGCCGCTGCGTGCTGGTCAACCCGGCCGCCGCGCACATCCTGGAGTACCGGGCGAGCGAGCTGGGCGGGCGCGAACTGCACCCGCTGATCCAGCACTCCCGGGCCGACGGCACCCCGCTGGCGCTGGAGGAGTCCGCGCTGCTGGACACCCTGACCTCCGGGCGCAAGCACCGGGTGCGCGGCACCGTGCTGTGGCGCAAGGACGGCCGCCCGGTCACCGTCGACCTCACCACCGCGCCGGTGCGGGACGGCGACCAGCTGGTCGGCGCGGTGATGACCTTCACCGACCGCAGCCGCGAACTCGCCCTGGTCGCCCGCAACGAACACCTCACCGCCGTCCTGGAGAGCGAACTCGGCGGCGCGCTGTCCGCGCTGAACGAGCGGCTGGACGCGCTCGCCGCCGACCCGGCCGGGCAGCTGTGGCCGGAGGCCAACTGGACGCTGCGCCGGCTCGCCGACGAGTGCCGCCGGTTCAGCCGGCTGATCGACGGCGTGCTCGCGCACCAGCGCTCCGAGGCCGGCGAGACCGGCGAGACCGCCCCGGCGGACGGCCCGGACGCGAAGGACGGCAAGGACAACAAGGACGGCAAGGACCGCCGCAAGCCGACCGAGCGGCGGGTGCCCGTCGCCCTGGACAAGGTGGTCCGCCGGGCCGTCGAGGCGGCCGGCGAGCTGGTCGGCCCGGGCCGGGTGCGGTTCTCGGTGCACGCCGCCGCCGTCGAGGTGATCGCCGACGAACGCCGGCTCGCCCAGGCGCTGGCCCACCTGGTCGCCGACGTCAGCGGCATCGGCCTCGCCCTGGACGCCCCGACCGCCCCCTCCCCCGGCCTGGCCGCCCCCGGCACGCCCGCCGCGCTGCCCTCCGGCGGCGAGCCGCCGACCGTCGTCCTGGCCGCCGCCCAGCGCGGCGAGGTCGCCCGGGTCGAGATCCGCGGGCCCGGCCTCGGCGGCAGCCCCGTCCACCTGCCGATAGCCCGCGCGGTGGTCGAGCGCCACGGTGGCGTGCTCCAGCCGCACGAGCTGCCCGGCAAGGCCGGCACCACGTACGTCGTCGAGCTGCCGTTGGACCCGGCCGCCGCGAAGGCCGCCGCCGAGCGCGCGGCCGCCGAGGGCCGCCGCTCCGACCGGCCCAAGGAGGGCGACAGCGCCGTCCTGCCCGACCTGCCGGGCATCCCGCAGCTGCCCAGCAGCGGCGAGGACGCCGAGCCGGTCGCCGACGGCGGCGAGCAGCCCGACCGCGAGACCCCGGCCGCGGCGGCGGAGCAGCCCGCCGAGGAACCCGCCGCCGAGCGGCGCGGCCGCCGTGGCCGCCCCGCCGCCGAGGAACCCGCGCCCCCGGCCCGGACCGCCCCCGACGCCCCCGCCGACCAGTGGCCGAACGCCCCCGCCCGGATCGAGCGGGCCGTCCCCGAACAGTGGAACGGCACCGGCAACGACCCCGCGTACGGCCGCCAGGGCCTGGCCGGTCCGGACGGCGCGCAGCGCGACCCCTGGGGCAAGGACGACGGCCGCTCCGGCCCGGCCTACGCCGTCCCCGTCGAGGGCGAGCGCCCGCAGCAGCACCGGACCGGCGGGCGTGAACCGCTCGCGCTCGGCCCCGGCACCGGTGCCGCCCCCGCCGACGGCACCCCGGCGGGCGGCACGCCCACCGCGGAAGGCGCCCCGGCCGCCGACGGCGCCGAGACCAAGCCCCGTCGGCGCCGCGCCCTGCCCCCCACCGAGGACTCCTCCGGCGGCTTCGCCCTCCCCGGCGCCCCCGACACCCCGGTGTACCCCGGCCTGGAGCACGCCCTGCCGGCCGGCCCGGCACCCGCGCAGCCCGAGCCCGCCGCCGCGCCGACCGGCCGCCGTCGCCGGCTGGCCGTGCCGCCCGGCCCCGGCCAGGAGGCCCCGACCGCGCCGTCCGACCAGACCCCGCAGGAGGACCGGCCCGCGCCCGGCGGCCCCGCCGCGCTGCCGCCCGCCCGCCCGGCGCTGCCCGCCGCCGAGGACCCGTCCGGCCCGCGCCCGGTCGGCACCGGCCTCGCCGAACTCGCGCCGCCGCGCCCGCTGGGCGGTTCGCCGACGTCCGCCGCCGGACCGCAGCCGCCCGTCCCGGCCGAGGCCAGGACCGCCCCGCGCCCGATGGCCGAACTGCCCGCCGCCGCCGGCGACCGGACCGACGAGCAGCCGCCGACCATGGCCAGCCCGAACGGCTCGAACGGCTCGAACGGGGAGGGCGGCAGCGCCCGTCGGCTGCTGGTCTGGCCCGAGCCCGATCCGGCCACCCGGCAGGCGCTCCAGGAACGCGGCTACCGCCCGGTGATCGTCCGCTCCCGCGAGGAGGTGGACGCCCAGGTCGCCGGCTTCCCCGCGGCGCTCTTCGTCGACCCGCTGACCAGCCCGATCACCCGCACCGCGCTGCAGTCGCTGCGCACCGCCGCGCTCAACAGCCGCGTCCCCGTGCTGGTCACCGCCGGTCTCGGCCAGGCCACCCGGGACGCCGCGTACGGCGCCGACCCGGCCGTGCTGCTGCGCGCCCTCGCGCCGCGCGACGGCGAGCACCACGCCCCGCGCGTCCTGCTGGTCGAGGGCGACCCGGACATCGCCGCCGCCATGATCAGCAGCCTGGAGCGGCGCGGCATGCACGTCGAGCACGCGGTGGACGAGAACGACGCCGTCGCCCGGGCCAGCAGCGTGCAGCCCAACCTGGTGGTGATGGACCTGCTCCAGATCCGCCGCCGCCGGGTCGGCCTGCTGGACTGGCTGCGCGCCAACGACCGGCTGCACCGCACCCCGCTGGTGGTCTACACCTCGGTGGACCTCGACCCGCGCGAACTGCCCCGGCTGCGCACCGGCGAGACGGTGCTGTTCCTCGCCGAGCGCTCGACCAGCGCCGACGTCCAGTCCCGGATCGTCGACCTGCTCGGGCGGATCGGCGCGATGGGCGAGGCGGGCGTCGCCGCGGCGGGCTGACCGCGCCCTGACGCCGAAGGTCCGGCGAGATCCGCCAGGCACGCGCCGAAGGTCCGGCGAGATCCACCAGGCACGCGCCGAGGGCCGGCCACCCCGCTGGAACGGGGGTGGCCGGCCCTCGGCGGTCGGGCGGGCGGCTACTCCTTGCCGAGCACCGTCACGTCCAGTTCGTCCGCCGCGTAGCTGGCGCGGATCACCTTCTTGTCGAACTTGCCGACCGAGGTCTTCGGCACCGACTCGACGATCGACCAGCGCTCCGGCAGCTGCCAGGAGGCGATCCGCCCGGCCAGGAAGGCCCGCAGCTCGCTCAGCCCGGCCGTGGCACCCGGGCGCAGCACGACCGTGGCCAGCGGGCGCTCGCCCCACTTCTCGTCCGGGACGGCGACCACGGCGGCCTCGGCCACCTCGGGGTGGGCCATCAACTGGTTCTCCAGTTCGACCGAGGAGATCCACTCGCCGCCGGACTTGATCACGTCCTTGGCCCGGTCGGTGAGGGTCAGGTAGCCGTCGGCGGTGATGGTGCCGACGTCGCCGGTGCGCAGCCAGCCGTCCTCGGAGAACTTGTCGTCCGGCCGGACCGGGTCCTGCCCGGCACCGCCGTAGTAGGCCCCGGCGATCCACGGGCCGCGCACCTCCAGCTCGCCCGCCGCGACGCCGTCGTGCGGCATCCGCTCACCGGACGGGCCGACCAGCCGGGCCTCGACGGAGGCCGGGAAGATGCCCTGGGTGACCCGGTAGGGCCACTCCTCCTCCGGGGTGAGGCCGCCGGGCGGCTGGGCGAAGGAGCCGAGCGGCGAGGTCTCGGTCATGCCCCAGGCGTGCAGCACGCGGATTCCGTGGCGCTCCTCGAAGCCCTTCATCAGCGAGGGCGGGCAGGCGCTGCCGCCGATGACCACCATGCGCAGGCTGGAGGTGTCGTAGTCGCCCGCGTCGAGCTCGTCCAGCAGGCCGCTCCAGATGGTCGGGACGGCGGCGCCGACGGTGGGCCGGACGGCGGCGATCATCTCGGCCATCGGCTTGGGCTGGAGGAAACGATCCGGCATGAGCAGGTTGGCGCCGGACATGAAGGCGGCGTGCGGGATGCCCCAGGCGTTCACGTGGAACATCGGGACCACCGGCAGCGCGGTGTCGCGCGGGGTGAAGGCGAAGTTGTCGCCGGTGTTGACCTGGAGGCAGTGCAGGTACACCGAGCGGTGGCTGTAGAGCACGCCCTTCGGGTCCCCGGTGGTGCCGGAGGTGTAGCAGAGCACGGCGGCCTCGCGCTCGTCGAGGTCGCTGCGCCACGGGTAGGCGGTGGGCCGGTCGGCGATCAGCTCCTCGTAGTCGTGCACGGTGCCCGGGAAGCCGGCCAGCAGCGAGCGGTCGGCGGGGCCGTTCACCACGATGTGCCGGAGCGTCGGGGCGAGGTCCGGCAGGACGGCGGCGAGCAGCGGGAGCACGCTGCCGTCCACGATCACCGCGTGGTCGGCGGCGTGGTTGACGATGAACGACAGCTGGTGGGCGGGCAGCCGCAGGTTGAGCGTGTGCAGCACGGACCCCATGGCGGGGACGGCGAGGTACGCCTCCAGGTGGACCGAGTTGTTCCACATCAGGGTTGCGACCCGGTCGTCCCCGGTCACCCCCAGTTCGTCGCGGAGCGCGTGGGCGAGCTGCGCGGCCCGCGCCCCCACCTCGGCGTACGTCCGCACGACCGGCCCGGTGCCGTCCCAGGTGGTGACGGTGGACCGGCCGTGGATGGTGGACCCGTGCTCCAGAATCCGGGCGACGGTGAGCGGGACGTCCTGCATCGTGCTGAACACGGGTCCTCCTTGACCTGGCGGCACTGGCGGCTGCGCCTGCGGCACCTACCGGGCGGTAATGCGCGCGGACGTGCCCGATTGTGCCGCCCCGCCCCACCCGCTGTCAGTATCCCGGCCCCGTTGCCCGGATCACGGATCGGCGACGCGTCAGCCGGCGGTCGGGCCGTCGACGTGGTTGCGGTCGATCGTGAGGGCGGCGCCGCCGTAGGTCTCCTCGACGTTGCCGCGGTACTGGTGGACGCGCTGGTGGTCGCCCCAGAGGCCGGAGCCGAGGGCGCCGGAATCGGAGGTGTCGGCCCGGTCGTCCCAGCGGGCGTACCAGAGGGCGTCGGGCAGCGGGAAGCTGCCGGCCCGGGCGGCGGCGGCCAGGTCGGCGATGCCGGAGTCGAGGCTGGAGTAGAAGCCGGAGCGGTAGCCGGCGGCGTGCAGGGCCTGGGTCCAGCCGACGGCGAAGTCGACCACGGCCTGGCCGCAGGCGGGGTCGTGCATCGGGTAGGCCTCGATGTCGAGGTAGACCGGGCCGCCCTTGCCGAATCCGAGCGAGCCCATCGCGTGGACGGCTTCGGTGGCCTCGTCCCGGCCCTGCTCGACCGCGTGGGCGGGGTCGATCCGGCGCGGCTTGCGGGCGAGTTCGCTGCACGGCGCCTGGAGCCCGACGTGGGCCGGCAGGAAGCGCCAGCCCAGTGCGCGGGCCTGGCGCACCCACTCGGCGGTGAGCCGGGGCTGGCCGCAGCCGCGCTGGGCGCCGCTGACGTAGATGCCGAGCGCGCCGTACGGGGAGACCCCGTGCCAGGCCCGCAGGGTGTCGAGGGGCGGCGCGGTGCAGGCGTCGAAGGCGGGGCCGGTGAAGTCGTCGTGGATCCTGGGCGGGCCGAACCGGTCGGGCAGGGTGAGGGCCCGGATGCGGGGGAGGGCGGCGGCCCCGGCGCTCACGCCCGTCCCGTCGGTGGCCAGCAGGAGCACGAGGGAGGCGGCGAGCAGGGCCGCGGGGCGGAGATAGCGCACCCGCCCTTGCTACTGACGGACCATCGGACGAATGCGGCAACCACGCCGGGCGCACCGGGCGAGCCCACCCTTTCGGCCGCACCCGTCCACATCCGTCCCGATAGTTGTAACGAGCTTGCCCGTTCATCACTCCTTACGGCAAACTCGCCCATATGCCCAGCTCCCATCCCAGCGAAACCACCGCCCCGATGCCGGCTGCCGCCGTCGCCGAGGCGCTTGCCATGCCGCCCGCCCCCCAGGGCGAGCCCGCCGGCGAGCGGGGCAGCTGGCGACGAGGCGGGACACCCGGCTCCACGGCACCGCCCGACGCGCCCCCCGGCCGGCCCACCGGCCGACTCCCGAAGGTCCTGCGGCGCCCGGAGAGGATCCCGGCGCCGCTTCTCTGTCTGACCGCGATGTTCCTGGTGCAGACCGGGATCGCCCTGTCCAAGCCGCTGTTCGGCCCGCTCGGGGTCAGCGGCACCACCTTCCTGCGGCTGGGCTTCGCGGCGGTCATCCTGCTCGCCGTCACCCGGCCCCGGCTGCGCGACAAGCGCCCGCGCGACCTCGCCGCGGCGGCCCTGCTGGGCGTGGCCTCGGCCGGGATGACCTTCCTGTTCGCCGGGGCGATCGACCGGCTGCCGATGGGCACCGCCGCGACCATCGAGTTCCTCGGCCCGCTCGCGGTCGCCCTGGTCTTCGCCCGGCGCGCCAGCCACCTGCTCTGGGCGCTGCTCGCCGCCGGCGGCGTCGTCCTGCTGACCCTGCTCGGCGAGGGCGGCGACGGGGGCGGGCTCGACCCGGTCGGCCTGCTCTACGCCTTCGGGGCCGCCGCCTGCTACGCCGCGTACATCCTGTTCACCGACAAGGTCGGCGCCGCCTTCCAGGGCTTCCAGGGCCTGGCGGTGTCGATGACGGTCGGCGCGCTCGCCCTGGCGCCGTTCGGGCTCGGCCAGGCCTGGGACGGGCTGACCGCGCCCGGCGCCTCGCCGCTGGGACTGCTGGCCGCGGTGGCCGGGGTGTCGCTGCTGCTGCCGGTGATCCCGTACGCACTGGAGATGACCGCGCTGCGGCGGATGCCGCAGCGGGTGTTCAGCGTGCTGGTCAGTCTGGAGCCGGCGGTCAGCGCGCTGGTCGGCCTGGTGGTGCTCGGCCAGCTGCTGGGCGTGCCGCAGCTGGCCGGGATCGGCTGTGTGGTGGCGGCCAGCGTGGGAGCCACGCTGACCGGGCGGCGGTAGGGCCGCACGACGGCGGGGCCCGGCCAGGCCGGGCCCTTGGGCCGTCAGACCGCTACGGCCACAGCAGGGTGCGCGACCACTCCGGGGTCCGGACCGGGCCGGTGCGGGTGTAGCGCAGCCGGACGTGCCGGCGCTGCGCGTCGCCCTGCCAGTACTCCACCTCGTGCGCCCACAGGGTGTAGACCGCGTGCCCGGCCGCGACCGCGTCCGGAGTGGCCTCCAACCGGCGGCGGGCGACGGCGACGGCCTCGTCGTACTCGGCGAGCGAGGCCATCGGCTCGCTCTGCCGCCCGACCAGCGCGCCGACCCGGGCATCCGGGGAGCGGGTGGCGAACTCGGCGGCGGCGACCAGGTCGGCGGCCCGCTCGACGGTGCCGCGGACCCGCACCTGGCGGCCCAGCTGGGGCCAGTAGACGGTCAGCGCGGCGGCCGGGTGGTCGGCCAGCTGGCGGCCCTTGGGGCTGTCGGCGGCGGCGGAGAAGACCCAGCCGGTGCCGGACGCGTCGACGTCGCGCAGCACCAGCACCCGGGCGTCCGGCAGGCCGTCCGCGTCGACCGTGGAGAGGGTGACCACCTGCGGGTCCGGCACGCCGGCGGCCAGCGCGGTGGCGAGCCAGTCCACGAACAGCGGGCCGGGCTCGGCGGGCGCGGCCTCGGCGTCGAAGGTCGGCAGCGGGCGGGCCATCGGCGGGCGGCCGAGCAGCAGCTCGGGCACGGACTTCGGCTCGGGCCGGTGCTCGGCCGGCTCCCGGCGGGCGTCCGGCCCGGGTCGCGGATCCGGCTCCGGTGCAGGCCAGGCCTCGCCCGGGCCGGTCAGGCCCTCCTCCTCCGCCGCCATCGCGCGCCCTCTCTTCCGGTTGCCGCGGTCGCCGCCCCGGCCGGGCCGTGGTTCCCGGGCCCGGGCACGTGGTGCGCTGTCGGAGCGCAACCGTACCGCCGAGCACCGACGGCTCCGGGCGCGGGCCCTCGCTGGACGCGTTCGGGGCGTCCGGGCGGGCCTCGGCGGGCGGTCCCGAGCGGTGCCGGCGGTGTCGGGCAGCCGGCGATGTCGGCGGTGCCGGACAGCTGGCGGCGCCTGGCAGCCGGCGACGAGCGGGCCCGTGCGGTTCGCGCCCGGCTCCGGACGCACTCGTGGGGGGGGGCGCGTGGGGGGCCCCCCCCCAGGGCCGGGCCGCGCCCGGGCGCGACCCCCGCCGCCCCCCCCCCCCCCCCCCCCCGCCCGGGCGGGGGGGGGGGGGCGCGCGGGGGGCGGGGGGAGGGGGGGGGGGTGGGTGGGCGGGGCGGGGGGGCGGGGGGGCGCGGCGGGGGGCGGGGCGGGCCCCCCCCCCCCCCCCCCCCCCGAGGCCGGCTTCACGGCGACCCTTTCCGCTGGCCGGTCATGCGCTGTTCTGATCCGCGCCCGGGCGGGAATTCCGCCCGGAGACTGGTTCGAGCCCCTCCGCGAGCGCTCAGCTCACCCGCGGCCGCCCACCTCCGGCGCCCCCGCCGTCGGTGGTGCCCGATCGGATCAGTGGAAGATCGGGGCGAACACGACGTTGATGTTCTTGTTGGACTGCCCGGCCAGGATGGTGCCCGCGTTGTCCTTCACCGCGAGGGTGTTGTTCTGGTTCGAGGCGCCGGCGCCGGTGGCGGTCTGCTGGGTGGAGATGTAGTTGCCGTCGACCCCGCCGAAGACGTTGCCCGTGCCGACGTTGGACACCACGCCGGCGTTGGAACCGGCGGCGGCGCCCGCACCGTTGTCGGCGGCCGCAGCGCCGGCGCCGGCCAGCAGCAGGCCGGCCGCGAGCGGGGCGGCGAGCAGGAGTCCGGCCACCCGGCGGGTGTGGATGCGAGCCATGAGAGCCTCCAAGAAGCTGTAAATCGTGCAATTGTCGAGCAAGGGGTGCGGGAGTTCGCCGGCCAGACGAACACCTGCTGGCTGCGACGCCGAGAGACAGACTTCCGCAACAAATCGACAAAGCACTAGTCGGCGGGGCAGTTTTCGCCCGTTAGCGTGATATCCACCCGGGCTGCGCATAACGGACCGAAAATCGGACAGTGCGCCGACATACCTCTCTGAGCTGGCACTTTGCCCGAACGGCGACCTCTCGGAGGACCCTCCAGGCAGGGCGCTTCGCCATCACGCGAACCACCAGGCGCACCACCCCGGCGCAGGAAAATCAGGAAACGCGCCCCCAAAAAGTTCGACTACCCTCCCATGTCGACTTTTCCAGCCATTCCCAGACCATCGGAAAGTCGTACTGGAATAGGGGGAAATACCATCAGACCATCTTGCCCGGGTTCATGATTCCCAGTGGATCGAAGACCGCCTTCAGCTGTCGCTGGAGGTCCAGCGCGACCGGCCCCAGCTCGCGCGCCAGCCAGTCCCGCTTGAGCAGCCCCACCCCGTGCTCCCCGGTGATCGTGCCGCCCAGCTCCAGCCCCAGCGCCATGATCTCGTCGAAGGAGCGCTGCGCCCGCGCAGCCTGCTCCTCGTCCGAGCCGTCGAAGATCACGATCGGGTGGGTGTTGCCGTCCCCGGCATGGCTGACCACCCCGATGGTCAGCGCGTGCCGCTCGGCGATCGCCGCCACACCGTTCAGCATCTCGGCCAGCCGGGAGCGCGGCACCGCCACGTCGTCGATCATCGTGGTGCCCAACCGGTCCAGCGCGGGCAGCGCCAGTCGCCGGGCCTCCAGCAGCAGCTGCGATTCCGCCTCGTCCTCGGCCGGCACCACCTCGGTCGCCCCGGCCTCCCGGCAGAGCTCCGCCACCCGCACCAGCCCGGCCTCCCGGTCCGGCCCGTCGAAGGCCACCAGCAGCAGCGCCCGGGTCGTCTCCGGCAGCCCCATCCGCCCCAGGTCGTTGACCGCCCGCACGCTGACCGCGTCCATCAGCTCCATCAGCGACGGGGTCAGGCCGCGCGCCATCACCTCGCAGACGGCCGCGCCCGCCGCGTCCGCGCTCGGGAACTCCGCCGCCAGCGCCAGCTGCGGCGCCGGCGCGGGCCGCAGCGCGAGCACCGCCCGGACCACCACGCCCAGCGTGCCCTCCGAGCCGACCAGCAGCCGGGTCAGGTCGTACCCGGCCACGCCCTTGGCCGTCCGGCGCCCGGTGGACAGCAGCCGCCCGTCCGCCAGCACCACGTCCAGGCCGAGCACGTACTCGCTGGTGACGCCGTACTTCACGCAGCAGAGCCCGCCCGCGCCGGTGCCGATGTTGCCGCCGATCGTGCAGGACTCCCAGCTGGACGGGTCCGGCGGGTACGAAAGCCCCAACTCCTCGGCTGCTCGCGACAGTTCGGCGTTCACCACGCCGGGTTCGACCACCGCGATCCGGTTCACCGGGTCGAGCTCCAGGATCCGGTTCAACTTCACCATCGACAGCACGATGCAGCCGTCCACGGCGTTCGCCGCCCCCGACAGCCCGGTCCGCGCCCCCTGCGGCACCACCGGCACCCGCAGCGCGGTGGCGGTGCGCAGCACGTGCTGCACCTGCTCGACCGTCTCCGGGAACACCACCACGGCGGGCGCACCGGCGGCGCAGAAGCCGGCCATGTCATGGCGGTAGGCGGCGGTCACGTCCGGATCCACCACCACGGCCCCGGCCGGAAGGCCCTGCGCCAGTCGGTCCGTCAGGTCACCCATCGCCGCCTCCACTCGCCGCCCGCCGCCTCCACCGCACTCTGCCCGCCCGCCGGAGGCCCGGCAAGTGGGCCCCGGCGGGATCTGCGGGGCACGGGCCTCGGCCGGGCAGGGCCTACCGGCGGACCACCGGCTCCTGGAACTCCGTGACCCACCGCGCCGGGTCGTCCGGGCACTCCAGGTAGAGCTCCCGGGCGTAGCCGGCCGAGCGGTAGCCGTTCGCGTCGATGAAGCGGGCCAGCTCCTGGAAGCTCCCCATCGCCTCGTCCATCGAGCCGCGGTGCACGACCGTCGCCGCCTCCTCGATCGGCGGCAGGTCGAGCACCGCGAAGCCGTACCGGCCCGGCTCCACCGCCGGCCCGACCGGGACGGCCACCCGGATCAGCACCGTGCCCTCGCCCTCCGGCACGTCCTCGTACCGGGCGACGGACGGGCCCGCCCCGGCGATCCCGGCCTCGGCCAGCCGCCGGCACAGCTCCGCGAACAGCGGGCCGATCACCGGTCCGATGTCCTCCGGCTCGTAACTCGCGGCCACCGCGGTCAGTTCGGCCACCCGGACGGACGGCACCCGCTTCAGCACGACGTCGTGTGCGGACATGGTCCCCTCGCTCTCGATCGTCCGGAGCCTCGCCTCCACCCTGGTCAGCCGCTGCTCGTCCGCGGCGATCGCCTCGGCGAGTTGGGCCCGGCGCAGCCGCAGCATCCCGCGCAGTTCGGCCGCGTCCACCTGCTCGTCCAGGACGGCCCGCACCTGCTGCAGCGTGAAGCCGAGCTCCTTGAGCGCGATCACCCGGTTGAGCCGGGCGAGTTGGGACGCCTCGTAGGACCGGTACCCGCTGACCGGGTCCACCCTGGCGGGCCGCAGCAGCCCGATCGCGTCGTAGTGGCGCAGCATCCGCACCGACACCCGGCCGTGGCTGGCGAAGTCTCCGATGTTCAACATGGTGCCCCCACTCCACCCCCTGCCACCGTGTCAGGGTCAACCCCCGCCGGCCGCAAACGCGAAAGGCGGGTGCCGAGTGATCTCGGCACCCGCCCTGAGCAGGTGGTTCTCCAACCAGCGGAGAGCGTGGGATTCGAACCCACGGTACGGGGTCACCGCACGACAGTTTTCAAGACTGTTCCCTTAGGCCGCTCGGGCAGCTCTCCAGGCGGAGGTCAGCCTAACGGGTCCGGCGGGGTTCGGTGCACACCGTTTCGTGCGGGTGGGGGTCAGCTGTCGCCGTCCCGCTGGCCGAGGGTGACCTTGGTGTTGAACTGCTGGCCGTTGCGGGTGTACTCGACGTCGACGGTCTCGCCGGGCTTGTGCGTCCAGATCCGGCTGACCAGGGCGGGGCCGTTGTCGATCGGGACTCCGCCGAGCTTGGTGATGACGTCGCCCGGCTTGAGACCGGCCTTGTCGGCGGCGCCTCCGGGGGTGACGGCCGGCTGGCCCTGGATGTCGCGGGTCTGGATCTGCGCGCCGTCGCCCTTGTAGTCGTCGTTGCGCAGCACGTCGAGCTTGGCGTAGACCGGCTTGCCGGTCTTGATCAGGGTGTCGGCGACCCACTTGGCCTGGTTGATCGGGATGGCGAAGCCGAGGCCGATGCTGCCGGCCCGGCCGTTGGCGGAGGCGTTGGACTGGATCGCCGAGTTGATGCCGATCACCGAGCCGCTGGAGTCGAGCAGCGGGCCGCCGGAGTTGCCGGGGTTGATCGAGGCGTCGGTCTGCAGGGCGTTCATGTAGGAGGACTGGCCGCCGGTCTCGTCGCCGGAGGCGACCGGGCGGTCCTTGGCGCTGACGATGCCGCTGGTGACGGTGGACTCCAGGCCGTACGGCGCACCGATCGCGACGGTGGCGTCACCGACGTTGACCTTGTCGGAGTCGGCCAGCGGAAGCGGGGCCAGCTTGCTCTTCGGCGGGTTGTCGATCTTGACCACGGCGACGTCGTAGCCCTCGGCGTGGCCCAGCACGGACGCGTTGTAGGACGTGCCGTCGGCGAACTTGACGGTCAGTTTGCCGCCGTTGAGGGTCGGCGCGACCACGTGGTTGTTGGTGAGGATGTGGCCCTCGGTGTCGAAGACGAAGCCGGTGCCGGTGCCCGACTCGCCGTTGCCCTGCGCCTTGATGGTGACGACGCTGGGCAGCGCCTTCTGCGCGATGCCGGCGATCGAGCCGGGGGCGGGCTCGTTCTTCTGGGTGTTGCTGGCCTGGACGGTGGTGCTGCGGTGGTCGTCGGCGCTGTTGGTGCGGTCGTTGCGGTCCGCGACGGTCACGCCGAGCGCCCCGCCGGCCACGCCGGCGACCAGCGCGACGGCTGCGATCAGGGCGACCAGGCCGCCGCGCTTCTTGCGCGGGCCGCCGGGGCCGCCGGGGTAGTCGGCCGGGTAGCCGAGCGGTCCGGCCGGGCCGCCCGGGTAGCCCGCGCCGCCCCCGGCGGCGTGGGGGGGGGGCGCCCGCGCACGCGGGCGGCG
>NZ_JBHWIR010000110.1:0-25777 GCF_042731835.1 Kitasatospora sp. NPDC059817
GCCCGGAGGCGTGCACCTCCGGGCCGATGGCGGGCTGACGCCAACCCCCGCCGGCCGCCCGGCCGCCCGGGAACCCGGGATCGGACGATCGCGGGGTCAGGCGGTCGCGGGGTCAGGCGGTCGCGGGGTCAGGCGACGTCGAACCGGTCCAGGTTCATCACCTTGACCCAGGCCGCGACGAAGTCCGCCACGAACTTCTCCTTCGCGTCGTCGCTCGCGTAGACCTCGGCGACGGCGCGCAGTTCGGAGTTGGAGCCGAAGACCAGGTCGGCCCGGGTGCCGGTCCACTTGAGCGCGCCGGTGGCCGCGTCCCGGCCCTCGAAGGTGTGCCCGTCCTCCGAGGTGGCCTTCCACTCCGTGCCCAGGTCCAGCAGGTTGACGAAGAAGTCGTTCGTCAGGGCCTCGGGGGTCCCGGTGAGGACGCCGTGCGGGGACTGCTGGTAGTTGGCGCCCAGCACGCGCAGGCCGCCGACCAGCACGGTCAGTTCGGGCGCGCTCAGGGTCAGCAGGTTCGCCTTGTCGAGCAGCAGGTACTCGGCGGCCAGCCGACTGCCCTTGCCCACGTAGTTGCGGAAGCCGTCCGAGGCCGGCTCCATCGCCGCGAAGGAGTCGACGTCGGTGAGCTCCTGCGTCGCGTCCGCCCGGCCGGGCGTGAACGGCACCACCACGTCGCGGCCGGCCGCCCGGGCGGCCTTCTCCACGCCGACGCCGCCGGCCAGCACCACCACGTCCGCCAGCGAGACCTGCTTGGCGCCGGACCGGGCGTTGAACTCCTGCTGCACGCCCTCCAGGGTGCGCAGCACCGAGGCCAGCCGGTCCGGCTCGTTGACCTCCCAGCCGATCTGCGGCTGGAGCCGGATCCGGCCGCCATTGGCGCCGCCGCGCTTGTCGCTGCCGCGGAACGAGGAGGCCGCCGCCCACGCGGTGGACACCAGCTCGGACACCGACAGCCCGGAGGCGGCGATCCGCTCCCGCAGGGCGGCGACGTCCGCGGCGTCGATCTGCTGGTAGTCGACCGCGGGCAGCGGGTCCTGCCACACCAGTTGCTCGGCCGGGACCTCCGCGCCGACGTAGCGGGCGACCGGGCCCATGTCGCGGTGGGTCAGCTTGAACCAGGCGCGGGCGAAGGCGTCCGCGAGCTCCTCGGGGTGCTCCAGGAAGCGCCGGGAGATCGGCTCGTAGACCGGGTCCAGGCGCAGCGACAGGTCGGTGGTCAGCATCGTCGGGGCGTGCCGCTTGGACGGGTCGTGGGCGTCCGGGACGGAGTCCGCTCCGGCGCCGCCCTTCGGCTTCCACTGGAAGGCGCCGGCCGGGCTCTTGGCCAGCTCCCACTCGTAGCCGAACAGCGTCTCGAAGAAGCTGTTGTCCCAGGTCACCGGGGTGGCCGTCCAGGCGCCCTCCAGGCCGCTGGTGATCGCGTCCCCGCCCTTGCCGGTGCGGAAGGTGCTCTTCCAGCCGAGGCCCTGCTGCTCGATCGGGGCGTCCTCGGGGTCGGGGCCGACGTTGTCCGCCGGGCCCGCGCCGTGGGTCTTGCCGAAGGTGTGGCCGCCGGCGATCAGCGCGACGGTCTCCTCGTCGTTCATCGCCATCCGGTAGAAGGTCTCGCGGATGTCGCGGGCGGCGGCGAGCGGGTCCGGGGTGCCGTTGGGGCCCTCGGGGTTGACGTAGATCAGGCCCATCTGGACGGCGGCGAGCGGGCGCTCCAGCTGGCGGTCGCCGGTGTAGCGCTCGTCGCCGAGCCAGGTGGTCTCCGGGCCCCAGTAGACGTCCTCGTCCGGCTCCCACTCGTCCACGCGGCCGCCGCCGAAGCCGAAGGTCTCGAAGCCCATCGACTCCAGGGCGACGTTCCCGGCCAGGATCATCAGGTCGGCCCAGGAGAGGTTGCGGCCGTACTTCTTCTTCACCGGCCACAGCAGGCGGCGGGCCTTGTCCAGGCTGGCGTTGTCGGGCCAGCTGTTCAGCGGGGCGAAGCGCTGCTGCCCGGCGCCGGCGCCGCCGCGGCCGTCGCTGATCCGGTAGGTGCCCGCGCTGTGCCACGCCATCCGGATGATGAAGGGGCCGTAGTGCCCGTAGTCGGCCGGCCACCACGCGTGCGAGGTGGTGAGGGCCGTCTCGATGTCCCGCTTCACGGTCGGAAGGTCGAGGGATCCGAACGCCGCGGCGTAGTCGAAGTCCGCGCCGAGCGGATTCGCCACGGCCGGATTCTTCGCGAGGATCTTCAGATTGAGCCGCTCCGGCCACCACTGGCGGTTTCCGCCGCCCTGGGTGGGGTGCGGCGCGCGCCCGTGGGCCACCGGGCAGCCCCCCGTGCCCTCCGCCTGCGGCTCGGGTTCGGTAACGATGGGATCGTGGTTCTCAGACATGGAAATCCTTCCCTACAAGGCGGATCACGGTGTCTTGACTGCTACTTCCTGCTACCCAGGCTATCGCCGGAGCCGATCCTACGATGGACACGATCCACGTCAAGATTGACACCAAACCCATATCCGATCGGGAACCGGAGAGAAGCCGCAATCACTTGGTAAAATCCGGTCCTCCCATTGACCTGAATAGGTGAACCGATATGAGTGACCTGCTGGAACGACTGCGCGGACGCGGCTGGCGCCTCACCTCCCAGCGGCGTGTCGTGGCGGAGGTCCTGGACGGCGAGCACGTTCACCTCACCGCCGACGAGGTCCACGCCCGAGCCGCCGAACGCCTGCCCGAGATCTCCCGGGCCACCGTCTACAACACCCTCGGCGAACTGGTCACCCTCGGTGAGGTCATCGAGGTCTCCACCGACGGCCGGGCCAAGCGCTACGACCCCAACGCCCACCATCCGCACCAGCACCTCGTCTGCACCCACTGCGGCACCATCCGCGACGTCCACCCCACCGACGACCCCCTCACCGCCCTCCCCGCCGACCAGCGCTTCGGCTTCACCGTCACCGACGCCGCCGTCACCTACCGCGGCCTCTGCCCGACCTGCGCGGGCTGACCACCGCCTGACCACGGGCTGACCACGGGCTGACCACGGGCTGACCACGGGCCAGAACTCGCCGTCCCGCCCGGACCGAGGACCGGCATTCCCTGCGAAGATCGAGGGATGGAACTGACGATGGTTGACGTCATACCGGGAAACGCCGCCATGGCGACCGATGTCGGGCCGCTGATACGGCAGTTGAGGCCGGCCCTGACCGCCGAGGGGTTCGCCGCCTTCGCCGCCGAGGCGCACGCGCAGGGGCTGGTCTTCACCGCCGCGTACGACGGTCGCGGGCGGTGCGTCGGGGTGGCGACCCACCGGGTGCTGGCGACCAGCCGCGGCCGGCTGCTGTTCGTCGACGACCTGGTGACCGACCGCGCGGTGCGGTCGGCGGGGGTCGGCGGGCGGCTGATGGCGGAGCTGGAGGAGCGGGCCCGGCGGACGGGGTGCGCCCGGATCGAGCTCGACTCGGGGGTGACCAACCACGGCGCGCACCGGTTTTATCACACGGCCCGGATGTCGATCGTCGCCCTGCACTTCGCCCGCGAGATCCGGGCCGGTTCGTAACGGTTCGAGGGGACGGCCGGTTCACGGCCCGCGATGCCGGCCGGTTCGCGGCCGTTCGCCGCGGCCCCGGGCCGGAGTTGACACGGAATCACGGAGTTGACGGACCCGCCGGCCTGCCCTTGACCCCCTCCGGGGCCGGGCTGGGACGATCCCCGGCATGGGCGAAACCATCAACGAGAAGCAGCCGATATTCTCCGCCGACGCCGACATTCGCATTTCCGCGACACCGATCGAGGTCTACGCGGTGATCAGCGACCTGCCGCGCAGCGGCGAATGGAGCCCGGAATGCCTGGGCGGTGAATGGACGGTCGGCGAGCCGGCCGCCGTCGGGTCCGTGTTCCGCGGCGACAACCTCCGCGGCGACGACATCGTCGCCTGGGCGCCGGTGGTCCGCGGCCGGTGGACGACCCAGTCCGAGGTGGTCACCGCGGAGCCGGGCCGGACCTTCCGGTGGGCGATACACAACTCGGACGGCCAGAAGCAGGAGAGCATCTGGGGCTTCGACATCGAAGCAGCCGAGGGCGGCGGCAGCCTGCTGACCCACCACTTCCGTATGGACTCGGCCACCCAGGGCATCAAGGGCATCACCGCGGAGATGGACGCGGCCGAGAAGCAGCGCTTCTTCGCGGAGTGGGGCGACAAGATCTCCGGCGATCTGGCCGCCTCCCTGCAGCGCATCAAGGCCGTCATCGAAGAGGCGTGACGCCGGGCGGTATCCGGCCTTTCCGCGATTCGCCCGGAATTCCCGGGCTCGTGCCCGGGCACGCGGCCATTCGGACGCCCGGGCACGCCAATTCACCTCGGACGGTGTCCCTTTCACCGCGGGTGGTGTCCATTCCATTCACGTCAGGCGCCGACGGCGCACAGCCACGGCCCGGGAGGCGTACAGGTGCTTCTTCAACGTATCGGAAACCGGGGAATTCAGCTCGGGATGCTCTTCGAACGCGCCGCGGCCAGACACGGCGCGAACGTCCTCATCCTCGACCACGACCTCGACGCGGCACCGGAGTTGGGCCGCAGGGCGACTGTCGCCGAGGTGTCGGACCTGGTGGACGACCTGGCCTCCCGGCTCTGGGCGGCGGGGGTGCGGCCGAGCCGGCGGGTGGTGGTGTACAAGGCCGACGGCTTCGACATCACGCTGCTCGCGTGCGCGGCGGCGCGGATCGGGGCCGTCCCGGTCCTGCTGTCGCCGGCTCTGGACGGCGCGACGGTCGCCGAGCTGGTCCGCCGCACCGACCGGCCGTTCCTGGTGACCGACCAGGAGAAGCTGGAGAACGTGCTGCCCGAGACGGTCTTCGACCTCGCCGACCGGGTGGTGCTGACCTCCGGCTCGTACCAGGACGCCGTCGAACTGCGGGCGCTGGCCGGGGTGGAGAGGGTCAAACCCGTCATCATGCCGGCCGACCACCCGACCCTGATCACCCACACCTCGGGCACCACCGGGACGCCCAAGCTGGCCGTGCACACCGGGTTCAGCCTGCAGTCCCGCTACCGCCCGCAGGCCTCCGTCATCGCCCCGCTGATCCCGGGCCGGGAGACCATCGCCATCCACGTCTCCTTCGTCCACTCCCGGCTGATCACCGCGCTGGCGATCTCGCTCTACCGCGGCTTCCCGCTGGTCGTGCTGCGCGAGTCGGACCCGAAGCACGTCGGCGACCTGTTCGCGCGGCTGAAGCCGGGCATCCTGGAGGCGCACCCCAACTCCTTCATGGAGTGGGAGGAGTTGGCGCAGGACCCGCGCGGCCCACTGTCCAACGTCAAGCTGTTCAGCAGCACCTTCGACGCGATCCACCCGCGGACCGTGCACCGGTTGCTGCGCGCCACCCGGCGCCGCTCGCCGCTCTTCGGCCAGCTGTACGGGCAGAGCGAGATCGGCCCGGCCATCGTCCGCGGCTTCACCCGGCGCCGCACCCTGGACGACGACGGCCGCTGCGTCGGCATGCCGTTCCCCGGGATGACCGACGTCCGGGTGGTCAGCCGGAACGGCAACCCGCCGTCCGAGCGGAACCCGGGCTTCATCGAGGTGCGCAGCGACGGACGCATCGTCACCTATCTCGGCGAGCAGGACCGCTACGACGCCCAGGTGTCGGCGGACGGCTGGTGGCGGATGGGCGACGTCGGCTACCGCACCAAGTGGGGCTGCGTGCACCTGCTGGACCGCGAGGTCGACCTGATCGAGGGCTTCGGCAGCACCCTCGCGGCCGAGGACACCCTGTTCGGCCAGCTGCCCGGCCTCGCCGAGGTCATCATCATCCCCGGCCCGGACGGCAGGGCCGTGCCGGTGGTGTGCACCAAGGACGACGAACCACTGGACCTGGCGGCCTGGCGGCGCGCCGCGGCGTCGCTGCCGCCGATGGCCGAGCCGGTCCACCGGCGGCTGGAGGAGCTGCCGAGGACCGCCACCACCAAGATCAAGCGCCTGGAGCTCGCCCGCCTGCTGCTCGCCGAAGCCCCGCAGGGCACCCGGGTGGACGTGGAAGACGTGGAGGACGTGAAGCCGTGAGTGAGCGAAGCGAGCTCGTCATCGAGAGGTGCGCGTGGGCGCATGCCCCTGCCGAGCGAAGCGAGGCGGGCGCATGAGCACAGTGGGCAGCAAGGCGGCACTGGAGGTCTGCGTCATCGGGGCCGGCCCGCGCGGCCTGTCCGTTCTGGAACGGCTCTGCGCCAACGAGCGCGCAGCGCCCTCGCACGGCTCCATCACGGTGCACATGGTCGACCCGGCCGCGCCCGGCGCCGGCGCCGTCTGGCGCCAGGACCAGTCACGGCACCTGCTGATGAACACCGTGGCCTCGCAGATCACCGTGTACACCGACGACAGCTCCCGGATCGACGGCCCGATCGAGCCCGGTCCGAGCCTGTGGGAGTGGGCGGTGGAGGTCGCCGAGGCCGGCGCGGCCTCCGGGCAGGACGAGGAGTGCGTGGCCGAGGCCCGTGCCCTGCAGGCCGACAGCTACCCCACCCGGGCGTTCTACGGGCGCTACCTGAACGCGAGCTTCCGCCGGGTGGTGGACGGCGCGCCCGCGCACGTCACCGTCCAGGTGCACCGCTCGCGGGCGGTGGCGATGGCGGACACCCACGGTGTCCCCGGCGGCCCGCAGGGCATCCGCCTGGAGAACGGCAGCCGGCTCAACCGCCTGGACGCCATCGTGCTCGCCCAGGGCCACGTCGCGGCCCGGCCGACCCCGCACGAGGAGCGGACGGCGAGCCTGTCCCGGATCCACCACCTCACCTACATCACCCCGGCCAACCCGGCGGACCTCGACCTGAGCGGCATCCTGCCGGGCCAGCACGTCCTGTTGCGCGGACTCGGGCTGAACTTCTTCGACCACATGGCCCTGTTCACGGTCGGCCGGGGCGGCGCCTTCGTCCGCGTGGACGGACGGCTGGTGTACCGGCCGTCGGGCCGGGAGCCGAAACTGTTCGCCACTTCGCGCCGCGGCATCCCGTACCACGCCCGCGGCGAGAACGAGAAGGGCGCGTACGGCCGTTACTTCCCCCGGTTGCTGACCGCCGAGTACATCGCCGGGCTGCGCGAGCAGTCCGCGGCCGGCGAGCCGGTGCAGTTCCGCACCGATCTGTGGCCGCTGATCGCGCGCGAGGTGGAGAGCGTCTACTACGGCACGCTGCTCGAAGCGAAGGGCCGCGGCGCCGAGCGGGAGCCCTTCGTCCAGCGGTACCTGACGGTCGACCACGGCGGCGGCTTCGCGGCCCTGCTCGACGAGCACGGCATCCCCGAGTCGGAGCGATGGGACTGGGAGCGGCTCTTCCGCCCTTACGGGGACCGGGAGTTCACCGGGCCGGAGGACTTCCGCGACTGGCTGCTCGGGTACCTGGCCGGGGACGTCGAGGCGGCCCGCGCCGGCAACCTCAGCGGCCCGCTCAAGACCGCCCTGGACATCCTGCGCGACCTGCGCAACGAGATCCGCCTCGCGGTGGACCACGGCGGGCTGGAGGGGAACTCGCACCGGGACGACCTGGAGGGCTGGTACACCCCGCTCAACGCCTTCCTGTCGATCGGCCCGCCGGTCTCCCGGATCGAGGAGCTGATCGCCCTGATCGAGGCCGGGGTGGTCGAACTCACCGGCCCGGGCACCGAGATCCGGATCGACACCGAGGCGGCCGCCTACGTGCTCACCTCCCGGGCGGTGCCCCAGCCGCCGGTGCGCGCCACCGTGCTGATCGAGGCCCGGCTGCCCGAACCCGACCTGCGCCGCACCACCGACCCGCTGCTGCAGCACCTGCTGAGCACCGAGCAGGCCACCGCGTACCGGATCCCGGGCACGGGCGGCACCGACTACGAGACCGGCGGCCTGGCCGTCACCAAACGGCCGTACCGGCTGCTGGACACCCGGGGCCGCGCGCACCCGCGGCGCTACGCCTACGGGGTGCCGACCGAGTCGGTGCACTGGGTGACGGCGGCCGGAATCCGGCCCGGCGTGGACTCGGTGACGCTCGGCGACTCGGACGCGATCGCCCGCTCGCTGCTCGCCCTGCCGCCCACCACCCAGCTGCCCTTCGGGGTCCGGCCGGACGCGGCCGTCACCGACCTGACCGGAGTGCTGATATGACCGACCCGGACGAGCCGGTCGCCCCGCACGGACCCGGCGACCCGCACGACGCGCACGACGCGGCCGGCATCCTGACCGACTCCGGGCTGCTCTCGCCGGTCCGCGCCGGGACGCCCGTCGAGGCCGCCGTCTGCGACCGGGCCTGGCTGCAGGCCATGCTGGACGCCGAGGCGGCGCTGGCCCGGGCCCAGGCCGGGCTGGGCACCCTGCCGAAGACCGCCGCCGACACCATCACCCGCCTGGCCCGCGCCGAGCTGCTGGACCTGCGGGCCCTCGCGGTCGAGTCCCGGGAGACCGCCAACCCGGTGGTCGGGCTGGTCCGGGCGCTGACCGGGGTGGTGGCGGCCGAGGACCGGGCCGCCGCCGAGTACGTCCACCGCGGCTCCACCAGCCAGGACGTCCTGGACACCGGCGCGATGCTGGTGGCCGCCCAGGCCCTGCGGATCATCCGCGCCGACCTCACCCGCACCGCGCGGGCCCTGGCCGTCCTCGCCGAACGGCACCGGGACACCGTCCTCCCCGGCCGCACGCTCGCCCTGCAGGCCGTACCGACCACCTTCGGCCTCAAGGCGGCCGGCTGGCGCCGGCTCGTCCTGGACGCCGAGCAGCGGCTCGGGCACGTCGCCGAGCACGGTCTGCCGGTCTCGCTCGGCGGCGCCGCCGGCACCCTCGCCGGGTACCTGGAATACGCCCGGATCGACGGCGCGGCCGCGAACGGGGCGGCGCCCGACCCGGGCGACTACCTGGACCGGCTGCTCACCGCCTTCGCCGCCGAGACCGGGCTGGCCCGCCCGGTGCTGCCCTGGCACGCGCTGCGCACCCCGATCGCCGACCTCGCGGGCGCGCTGGCCTTCACCGCCGGCGCCCTCGGCAAGATCGCGATCGACGTGCAGTCGCTGACCAGGACGGAGGTCGGCGAGGTGGCCGAGCCCACCGCGGCCGGGCGCGGCAGCTCCTCCGCGATGCCGCACAAGCGCAACCCGGTGCTGGCCACCCTGATCCGCAGCGCCGCGCTGCAGGTGCCGGTGATCGCCACCGGGCTCACCCAGTGCCTGCTGGCCGAGGACGAGCGCTCGGGGGGCGCCTGGCACGCCGAGTGGCAGCTGCTGCGCGAGGCGCTGCGGCTGACCGGGGGCGCCGCGCACACTGCGGTGGAGCTCGCCGAGGGGCTGGAGGTCCGGCCCGAACGGATGCGCACCAACCTGGAACTGACGGGTAGTCAGATCGTCTCGGAACGGATCGTCGCCGTCCTGGCGCCCCGGCTCGGCAAGGCGACGGCCAAGCAGCTGCTCACCGAGGCCTCCGGCGAGGCCGACCGCGATGGGCGGCCACTGGAGCAGGTGCTCGCCGAACTGCCTGCTCTCGACGGCATGTTCGGCAGGGCCGAGCTCTCCCGGCTGTGCGATCCGACCTCGTACACCGGGGCGGCCGGCCCCCTCGTCGACCGGGCCCTGCGCGAGCCGTGAGGCCGGCCCGGCGCCGGACTCCCGAGCGATCTGCGACCAACCGAAGGGGAAGAGGAGCATGTTCCTGCAACGCGTCGGCAACCGAGGCATCCGACTGGGCACGGTCTTCGACCGCGCGGCCGCCCGTCACCCGGCGAGCCCGGTCTACCTCGACCACGACCTCGACATCGCCCCGGAGCTGGGCCGGCGGGTCACCCTGACCGAACTCGCCGATCTGGTCGACGACTTCGCCGCCCGACTGTGGGCTTCCCAGGTCCGCCCCGGCTCGCACGTGGTGATCCACAAGTCGGACAGCTTCGACATCTCCCTGCTCGCCTACAGCGTCGCCCGGGTCGGCGGGGTACCGGTGCTGCTGTCCCCGAAGCTGGACGGCACCACCGTCGCCCGCCTGCTGGGGCGGCTGTCCCGGCCGACGCTGCTCACCGACGCGGCGAAGCTGGAGCAGGAACTCCCGTCCGAGGTGTTCGACCTGACCGAGCGGGTGCTGGTGGCCACCGGGGAGTTCCCGGGCGCGACCGCGCTGGCCGGGCTGGCCGGGGTCGAGCGGGTGGCACCCGTGATCATGCCGCAGGACCAGCCGGCCCTGATCACCCACACCTCGGGCACCACCGGCCTGCCCAAGCTCGCCGTCCAGACCGGCATCACGATCCAGGCCCGCTGCCGCCCGCAGTCGGTGCTGCTCGCCCCGGTCGGGCGGCACGAGCCGATCGCCGTACACGTCTCCTTCGCCCACTCGCGGATGATCAGCGGAGCCGCGCTGTTCGCGCTGCGCGGCCACCCCATGATCATCCTGCGGGACGACGAGCCGGAGCACGTCGCGAAGCTGTTCGCCCGGATCCCCCCGGGGGTGATCGAGTCCCACCCCAACACCCTGCTGAGCTGGGAGGTCCTGGCGGACCACCCGGCGAAGCCGCTGGCCAAGGTCCGCTGCTTCAGCAACACCTTCGACGCCATCCACCCCCGCACGGTCGACACCCTGCTGGGCGCGTCCGAGCGCAGCCTGCCGTTCTTCGCCCAGACGTACGGGCAGAGCGAGACCGGCGCCATCGCCGCCCGCACCTACACCCGGCACCGCCGCAGCGGCGCCGACGGCCGCTGCGTCGGGCGGACCTTCCCCGGGATGACCGAGGTCCGGGTGGTCAGCCGGGACGGCCGGCCGGTGACCAAGAACTCCCCCGGCCACATCGAGGTGCGCAGCGGCGGGCAGATCGTCACCTACTTCGGCGAGCGGGAGCGCTTCGAGGGCCAGTTCTCGCGGGACGGCTGGTGGCGGATGGGCGACCTCGGCTACCGCACCCGGTGGGGCTGCCTACACCTGCTGGACCGCGAGGTCGACGAGATCCCGGGGATCAACAGCACCCTGGACCTGGAGGACAAGCTGTTCACCCGGCTGCCCGAGCTGCTGGAGGTGATCATCGTGCCCGGCGGGGACAAGGCCCCGGTGCCCGTGGTCTGCACCCGGGACGACCAGCCGCTCGACCTCGCCCGCTGGAACCGCGCGGTGGCCGGCCTGCCCACACTGGCCCCGCCGGTGCAGCGCCGGCTGGACGAGCTGCCGCACACCGCCACGACCAAGGTGAAGCGGCTGGAGCTGGCCAGGGAGCTGGCCACGGCCGAGGAGGCCTGAGCCGACGAAGGCGTCGGCCCCGGCGGTGTCGTGAGACCCGCCGGGGCCGACGCTTTTCAGGAGGGGCCGACGCGTGTCAGGAGGGGCCGATGGCCGGCAGGCTCCGCAGGACGGACCGCAGGTCCCCGGGCCCGAGCCGGACACCGAAGTCCTCCGCGAGGACGGCGGCGTACCGCTCGTCGGTGAGCTCCGCAGCCTCCGTCGTGCCGTCGGCGCGGCCGACGACCAGCCGCCGGCCGTCGAGGGAGAGCCGGCGCTGCGGCGTGATCCTGGACAGATAGGCCCGGCCGGTGAACGGGGAGCGCTCGTGGGTGGAGGTGTAGTGGTTCATCACCACGCAGTCGACCTGGTGCAGCGGCAGGCCCGTCTCGAACCGGTAGAGCGGCAACCACCCGTCGGGGCAAAGGAGTTCGAGCACCCAGCAGTCCGGCTCCGAGCCGACCCGGCGGAGCCGGTGAGTCCAGCCGTCGGGCTCGGCCAGGGCGCCGTCGGTCAGCGGCAGCGGCTCCAGCGGCCCCTTGTCGCCGAAGCCGACGTCGGCGAGGAAACGCGCCTGGCCGACCGTCACCAGCAGCACCAGGTGGGTGCGTGGCAGCGGTCGGCCGGCGTTCAGCAGGGCTCGGGCGGCGAGCCTGGTGACCTGGAAGCCCAGGCGTTCCAGCACTGCGGCGAAGAGCAGGTTCTGTTCGAAGCAGTAGCCGCCGCGGCCGCCGGCGACCAGCTTGGCCTGGACGCGGTCCAGGTCGAGCGGGACGCCGCGGCCGAGCGGGATGTCGAGGTTCTCGAACGGGAGGGCCAGCAGGTGGGCGCGGTGCAGCCGGCGCAGCGTCCCGGGCTCGGGGGGCAGCGGGCCGGGGACGCCGGTGCGGGCCAGGTAGGCCCCGACGTCGAGCAGTTCCGCTCCCCATTCGCCGGTGGCGCGGTCATCGCCCATCCTGTCGGCCCCTCTCCCGTGCGCTCTCCCGGAGACTACCCGGCAAGGATCGCCCCGGCACGGAGGACCTCGGCGATCAGGCCACCGACGATCCGGGGGCCGTCCTGGGTGAGCACCGACTCGGCGTGGAACTGCATGGACGCGAAGTGCGGGCCGCGCAGGGCGTGCACCTCGCCGGTCTCCCGGTCGCGGGCGGCCTCGACGGTGCCGACGCCGTCCACGTCGACCGTGTCGTGCGGGCTGATGGCGGCGAAGGTGTTGTAGAAGCCCACCCGCTCGCGAGCGCCGAACAGGTCGATCTCGCGTTGGACGCCCTGGTTGGGGACGTCCCGGCGGCGCAGCGGCAGGCCGAGCAGGGTGGACAGCACCTGGTGACTGAGACAGACCGCGACGAACGGGCGCCGCCGGGCGAGCAACTCGGCCACCGCGGAGCGCAGACAGGCGATCTTGGGGTGGTCGGCCTGCCGCGGGTCGCCCGGCCCCGGGCCCATCACGACCAGGTCGAAGCCGTCGAAGGCGTACTGCTCGTCGAATCGACTGATCGTCACCTCAAGCCCCAGCGACTGGAGTTGGTGGCCGATCATGGCGGTGAAGGTGTCCTCGGCGTCGATCACGAGCACCCGGCGCCCGGCGAATTCGGCGAGCCGCCGGGCGCGGTCCGCGTCCTCGGCCAGCCAGAAGTCCGAGATGCCGGTGTTGCGCCGCTCCAGCGCGGCCAGTACCCGGGGGTGGCCGGCGAAGGTGCGCGGGCCTCCGGCTTCCAGCGCGGCCAGCAGCCCGGCCGCCTTGGCCCTGGTCTCGGCGACCTCGGAGGCCGGGTCGGAGTGGCGCACCAGGGTGGCGCCGACTCCGATCCGGATCCGGCCGGCGGTGTCGATGTCGGCGGTGCGGATCAGGATCGCGGAGTCCATCGTGCGCCCGCCGTGCTCGTCCCGGCCGATCAGCGCGGCCACGCCGCTGTAGTAGCCGCGCCCGGCGGGCTCGTAACGGCGGATGACCCGGGCGGCGCTCTCCAGCGGGCTGCCGGTGACGGTCGGGGCGAACATCGTCTCGCGGAGGATCTCGCGCGGGTCGCGGTCGGTCCGGCCCTCGATGAGGTACTCGGTGTGCGCGAGCCGGGCCATCTCCTTGAGGTACGGGCCGACCACCCGGCCGCCGCCCTCGCAGATCCGGGCCATCATCTTGAGCTCCTCGTCGACCACCATGTAGAGCTCGTCGGCCTCCTTGCGGTCGGCGAGGAAGTCCATCACGCCGGCCAGGGTGGGGCCGGAGGCCGGGTAGCGGTAGGTGCCGCTGATCGGGTTCATCACGGCGACGCCGTCGGCCAGGCTGATGTGCCGCTCGGGGCTGGCGCCGACGAAGGTCCGCTCCCCGGTGTGCACGACGAAGATCCAGTAGGCGCCCGCCTCGCGCTCGGTCAGCCGGCGGAAGAAGGCCAGCGCGGCGTGCAGGGTGTAGTCGCTGATCTCGGCCAGGAAGGTGCGGCGGACGACGAAGTTGGCGCCGACGCCCTGCCCGATCTCCTCGGCGACCACCCGGCGGACGATGTCGGCGTACTCCTCGTCGCCGAGGTCGAAGCGGGCGCCGGTCAGCTCGGTGGGCCGGTCCGGGATCAGCGCCAGCGCTTCGTCGAGGTCGACGGTGGCGTGCTCGGTCACCGTCATGGCGAGCAGCGGGGCACCGTCGTCCTGGGCCTCGAAGCCGCGCTCGGCGATCTGCCGGTACGGGACCAGGACCAGGACCTCCGGGCCCGGGCGGCCGGGCTCGGGGCCCAGCGGGACACCGTCCAGCGTGTGCGCGGTGGCGACCTCGCCGAACAGGACGTCCAGCGTGCCCGGGCCGGTGGTCTCGGGCCGGTGCAGGAGGGCGAAGGCGGGCGGCCGCTCCGCGAGCACCCGGCGCAGCAGTTCCTCGGTCGTCCGGTCCGTCGTCCGCTCGCTTGCCCGGTCGCTCGTCCGGTCCGTCGTCGGCTCGCTTGCCCGGTCCGTCGTCCGGTCGGTCATGCGAAGGTCTCCTTGGCGGTGATCAGCATCGCGCAGCGCGCGGCGGCGTACTCCAGGGCGAGCCGGTGGTGGGCGGCGGAGAAGTCCGCGACGGCGTCGGCGACCAGGAACGGCCGGATGTCGTTGGTGAAGGCGTCGACGGCCGTCATCAGTACGCCCACGTGGGCGTACACGCCGCACAGGATCAGCTGGTCGCGGCCCTCCTCGCGCATCCGCTGGAGCAGGTCGGAGCGGAAGAAGGCGCTGTAGCGCCACTTGGTGAGCAGCCAGTCGCCGGGGGCCGGGGCGAGCGACTCGACGACCTCGCGGTCGACCGGGTCCATCCGCATCCCGGGGCCCCAGAAGTCCAGCAGCAGCCCGCGCTGTTCGGTGGTCATGCCGCCCGGCTGGGCGGTGTAGGCGACCGGCACGCCGAGCTCGGCGGCCTGGCGGCGCAGCAGGGCGGCGTTGTGCAGCAGCTCCCGGCCGGGTGCCTCGTCCGCCGGGAAGGGGCGCAGGAAGTAGCGCTGCATGTCGTGCACGAGCAGCACCGCGCGGTCCGGGCGGACGGTCCACGACACGGTGTTGTCGGGCAGCTCGCCCGCGGTCGGCATCGGATAGGGCTCGATGGTCGGAATGCCTGCCATGCGGTGGACTCTCCTGGGGGAGTGGTGAGTTGGGCGAGCCGGTCAGGCGCCGAGGCCGGCGCCGCCGTCGACGGTGAGGTCGTGCAGGGTGATGTGGCCGGCCGCGTCGGAGAGCAGGAAGAGCACGGCGGCGGCGATGTCGGCGGGGCTGGCCAGCTTGTTGAGCGGGATGCCGACCCGGAAGGCGTCCGCGCGACCGTGCAGGGTGCCCTGCGGGCCGGATTCGTCGTGCCACATCGAGGTGAGCATCGGGGTGTCGGTGGATCCGGGGGCGACGAGGTTGCAGCGGATGCCGTACCTGGCGACCTCCAGGCCGAGGCTCTTGGTGAACATCGTCGCGGCGGCCTTGGAGGCGGCGTAGGCGGCCATCTCGGTGCGCGGGGTGCGGGCGGCGTTGGAGGCGACGGTGACGATGGCGCCGCGCCCGCGCGGGATCATCCGGTCGACCACCGCGCGGGAAACGTGGAAGACGCCGTTGACGTTGACCGCGAAGGTGGCCGTCCAGTCCTCGACGGAGAAGTCCCGGACCTCGCCGAGGCGCAGCACCCCGGCGGCGTTGACCAGTTGGTCCACCGGCCCGAGTTCGCGCTCCACCTGGTCGACGAGCAGGTCGACGGCGCGGTGGTCGCTGACGTCCACCGGGTAGGCCTCGACCCGCAGGCCCTCCTCGGCGAGGGCGGCCACGGTCTTGCGCAGGCCCTCCTCGTCGCGGTCCGCCGCGGCCACCGCGGTGCCCTGTTCGGCCAGGGCGCGGACCACGGCCGCGCCGATGCCGCCTGCTGCCCCGGTGACCAGGGCGATCGTGTTCGTCACTGCCGGACCTCCCTCGGGGCCGGCGCGCGGCCGGCCCGTTGCTCTCTCGGTTGCTCTCTCGGTGTGGCGGTGCGTGGCGCCGTTCCGGGCGCGGCGGGTCAGCCCTCCCAGGCGGAGACCACGGTGATGGCCTGGCCGGGGTTGAGCCGGGGATCGCAGAAGCTGGTGTACTTGTCGCCGACGTGCGCCATCCCGGAGGCGTCGTGGGCGCACTCGGTGACGTCGTCGGGCGTGGTCTCCAGGTGCAGGCCGCCGGCCACGCCGCCCTCGGAGCGGACGGCGTACTGGAAGTGCTGGATCTCCCGGACGACGGTCTCCACGAAGCGGGTCTTCAGCCCACCGGGCGTGGTGACGGTGTTGCCGTGCATCGGGTCGGTGAGCCAGATGACCGGGTGGCCGGCCTCCCGGACGGCCCTGACCAGCGCGGGCAGCCGGTCGGCGACGACCTCGGCGCCCATCCGGGCGATCAGGGTCAGCCGTCCGGGCTCGCGGCGCGGGTCGAGCCGCGCGCACAGCTCCAGCAGTTCCTCGGGCGCCATGCCGGGGCCCACCTTGCACGCGACCGGGTTGGCCACGGACGCGAGCATCGCGACGTGGGCGCCGGCCACGTCGCGGGTCCGCTCGCCGATCCACGGCCAGTGCGTGGACGTCAGGAGGCTTTCGGTGTAACTGATCTGACGGATCATCGGAACTTCGTAGTCGAGCAGCAGCGCCTCGTGGCTGGTCCACACCGGCGGGCTGAGCGGCGAGCGGCGGTCCGGATCCGGCCAGCCGAGGTGGGTCATCGCCTCGGCCGCCGCCCAGTAGCAGTCGAGCAGCCGCCGCGGGTCGGGGCGGCGCAGCTCCGGGTCGGGTTCGGGGCTGTTGACCAGGTGGCCGCGGAAGACCGGGATCTCCAGGCCGCCGACGAACTCGGTCGGTTTGGAGCGGGGCTTGGCGAACTGGCCGGCCATCCGGCCGACCCGGACCACCGGCCGGTGGGTGGCCATCGTGACGATGCCGGCCAGGACGTCCAGCAGCCCGGTCTTGCGGGCGACGTCGCCCGCGGTGCACTCCGCCGGGTCCTCGGCGCAGTCGCCGATCTGTACGACCTGGGCCCGCCCGGCCGCGACCTCGGCGAGCACGGAGCGCAGCCGCCGGACGTCGGCCGGGCCGACCAGCGGCGGCAGACCGGCCAGCCGGTCCTTGATGTCGGGAAGGTGCTCGTGGTCGGCCCAGTCGGGCTGATGGAGTGCGGGCCGGGACAGGAGCGCGGACAGGGCGGTGACCATGGGTGTCTCCCAGGGCGAAGGTGCGCCGGCTCGGCGGCGCGCACGGAAGGGCGTCGTGGCGAGGCTGTGGATGGCACGGGTCGGGGAGGACCGGCGGGCCCGCGGCCCGGGTCCCGGTCCGGCAGCGGTCCGCCGGCCGCCGAACGGCTGAGGCTCTTCCAGATCTTGTGGCGTGCCGCCAGGTGTCGCCAACGCCCGCCCCCGCACTTCGTCAGGTGGCGGATACTCCATCAGGTGGCGGCACACTCCGTCAGATGTCGCCCGGGGACGACGAAGAACGGTGACGGCGGACCCTCGAAGAGGTCCGTCCCGAGGTGGCGGACCGGCGAGATCCGGCCATGGAACGGCTCGGGCGCGCGACCCGCCCGGACGCCGTACGGCACGGCCGGACCCTGGTGGCCCAGGCCTACCCCGGGGGTGGGCGGACCACCGTGCGCCGGCGCCTCGTGGCACATGCCGAAGCCGGCGTGGCAGGTCGGGTCGCCGGACCCGGACGTCAGAAGCCGGTACCGGGTGCCGTCTCGCGGGCGGCCCGGCCACGCGCCACGGCCACCTCGATCAACATGTGCTCGACCTCCTGCTCACCCTCCGGGAAGACGCCGCCGCGCACCACCCGCAGGGTGCGCCCGCATTCCTCGGCGATCCGGCGCAGCACCGTCAGGTCGCCGCGCTCGCTGAAGTGCAGCAGCACCGAGCCGCCCGGAGCCAGCCGGCCCGGAGCCTCGACGAGGAAGCGGCGGTGGGCGGCGTAGCCCGGGTCGACGTAGCCGCGCTCGTGCATCGTCCGGTAGCGGTAGTCCTCCGGCGCGAGCACGTAGTTGGAGTGCCAGAAGACGGTGTCGAAGCGCTCCTCGGGCGCGAGCGCGGCGAACAGGTCGCTGTGCACGCTGTGGACGCGGTCGGCGACGCCGTGCCGGTGGGCGTTCATCTCGGTGTTGCGGACGGCGGCCTCGTTGATGTCGCCGGCCACCACCCGGGCATGCCCGGCCAGTGCTGCGGCCACCGCGATGACGCCGGTGCCGCAGCCGATCTCCAGCAGCGAGCCGGAGCGCCCGGCGGCCCGCGGGTCGTCCAGGCCGAGCAGGCGCATGGAGATCTCGGTGGTGGGCGAGTAGACCGGGGCGAAAATCCCTGGCAGCAGGTCCCATTCACGGCCGCAGAGCCGGAAGGTCGCGGGCCGGTGCGCGTGCTCCAGCGCGGCCCTGCTTCGTTCCAGCGAACGGCGGTAGTCCTGTAGCGCGTTCATGCCGTCCGCCTGTGCTCCCACCGCGCCAGCTGGGCGTTGTCGCCCGGACCACCTCCCTGGTGGCCACCGCTTCATCCTCCTCAACCGGCACGGGCGGCGGGAAGGTGACCCGGCAACACATCGGGGACCACTCGGCGGTGCCCTCTCCACCGTCCACACCGTGGAATCATCCGAGCCCCACCCAAAGTGACATGATAAACACGTTGCAGCACCTGGCATGTGCCAGGCAAAACGGCTGGTATGTACGGGTGGGGGATAAGAGATGGCCCAACAGGGGGTCCGGAAGCGGCCTGACGCGCTGACCGTACTGACCTTGCTGGTGGCGGAGGCACCACCGGCGCGCATCGAGTCACTGCTCGCCGAAGCCGCCTGTGGCGGCGCCCCCGAGGCCGAGACGGCCGCACTCGAGCGGGCCGTCCGGCTCGGACTGGACATCTGCGCCCAGCGCCGCGGGCGCCAGCAACGCGAAGCGGGCCTGTCCGCGCTGCTCGACACCGCCCGGGACCTCCTCGTCCCCGACACCCTCGACGGGGTGCTCAAGGCCGTCACCCGGCGCTCGCGTCTGCTCCTCGGCGCGGACATGGCGTACGTCAGCTTCCCCGGACCGGAGGACGGCCTGTCCTACATCCGGGCGTCGGACGGCCACACCTCCACCCTCAACGTCGGCCTCCAGCTGACCGGCGGCTCCGGACTCGGCCACGCCGCCGTCGCCAACCTCGCGCCGGTCTGGACCCCGGACTACCTCGACGACAACCGGATCCAGCACAGCACCGACATCGACGAGGTGGTCCGGACCGAGGGGCTGCGCGCGATCATGGCCGTCCCGCTGAGCTACGGCCCGCACCCCTTCGGCGCGCTCTACGTCGCCGACCGCAATGTGCGGCACTACACCCCGGAGGAGATCTCCACCGCGAACCTGCTCGGCGAGCTCGCCGGCCTGGCCGTCCAGCGCACCCTCGTCCTCGACGACGCCAAGGCCACCGTGCAGACCCTGCGCGAGGAGCACGGACGCACCACCGAGTCGCTGCGGGAGCTCAGCGAGCACCGGCGCATCCATCACGAGCTGATCGAACGGGCGCTGACCGACTGCGAACTGCACGGCCTCGCCGAAGCCGTGAGCCGGAACCTGGGTGGCGCGCTGCGGATCCACGCCGCGGACGGCACCGTCCTGACCACCACCGGCCGGATGCCCGAGACCGGCCCCGCCGCCGCGGATGTGCACGCCGCCAAACGCCCGGTCCACACCGCGGACGGCCTCTGGGCGGCCCCGGTCACCGCCGGAGGCGAGATACTCGGCACCCTGGTGTTCCGCCCCGAGGACCTCCCCGCGGCCGGCATCGACGAACTGCTGCACCTGGCCGCCCAGGCGGTGGCGGTGCAGCTGCTGCGCACCGGCGACACCACCGTCGCGCAGGGCCGCGCCCACGGCGAGCTGCTGGAGGACCTGCTCACCAGCGCCCAGCGCCCGCCGCAGCAGTTGGAGGAGCGCGCCCGCCGGCTCGGCATCAACCTGGCCACGCCGCACGTGGTGGTGGTCGTCCGCCCCGAGGCCCGAGCGGTCGGCCGGGCCTGCGCCCTGGCCACGGGCCTGGCCCAGCGACTGAACGGGCTGCGGGTCGGGCACGGCGGCAACGCCGTGCTGCTGCTGCCCGGCACCGACGCCGGCGCGACGGCCCGGGCCGTCCTGAACGAACTCGCCCCGCTGCTCAGCGAACCGGTCACGGTGGCGGCGGCCGGGCCGGTCGCGGACGCCGCCTCGGTCTTCCACTGCCACCAGGAGGCGCTGCGCTGCCTGGAGGCGATGATCGCCCTCGACACCACCGGCCGCTCGGCCTCCCCCCGCGAGCTGGGCTTCCTCGGTGTCCTGCTCGCCGACAACCGGGACGTCCGCTCCTTCGTCGACTCGGTCATCGGTCCGGTGCTCGAGTACGACCGGCAGCGGTTCACCGACCTCGGCCGCACCCTGGACGCCTACTTCGAGACCGGAGCCAGCCCCACCCGGGCCGCCCAGAAGCTGCACGTCCACCCGAACACCGTCGCCCGCCGCCTGGAACGCATCGCGGAACTGCTCGGCCCCGACTGGCAGGACCCCGGCCAAGCGCTCGAAGTCCAGCTCGCCCTACGGCTCTCGCGCGTCCGCGACCTCCTCATCAAGGACGGCCCGTCGGCGGGAGTCGGCCAAGGAACCTAGGGCGCGGGCGCGAGTTCGACGACGGACCCTAGCTCACGCGGCGGAGCGAGCGGCCGCCGGTGTGGGAGAGGGCCACGACCGCGTGTGCGGCCGAGGCGAGGGTGACATGGCGGTGCCAGCCGTTGAAGGAGCGGCCGGTGTAGTCGCGGATACCGGTGCGGTCCGCGATCTCGTCGAAGTCCCGCTCGACCCGGCCGATCCGCAGGCTCAGCCGGAACAGCTGGGCCGGCGTGGCGTCCGGGATGTCGGCCAGCCACAGCTCCTGCGGCCAGCGCCGGCCGGAGCTGCCCGCGCCGAGCAGCAGCAGGTCGCGGTCCGGGCCGTCCGGCCTGCGGTTCACTCCCAGGGGGCGGGCCGCCCCGGTCACCGTCCGCACCCGGACGGCACCGACCAGCGCGGTGCACAGCCCGGCGTCCTGGCCGTGGTCGGTCCAGGTCACCATCCGCCTGCGGTCCCGGCACGCCCCGATGATCCGGTGGGCCGGCATCGCCTCCACGCCGTGCCCGGCCCCCTCGGCCGGGCGGAGCGGCAGCGTGCTGTTGATCCGCACGAGGAACGGCACCCCCGCCGCGCGCAGCCGCCGCAGCGCCTTCATCCCGTCCAGCTCCCGGACGTCCATCACCACCGGCAGCGTGGGCAGCCGCCAGTCCGAGGTCAGCTCCAGCACTGCCTCGACCGAGCAGTCGCCCAGCGTCCGGGTGTCCACACTCGCCGGGATGGACGCCTGGCTGCGCCGCGGCACGTCGTCCAGCCACGCCCGGGACAGGTGCAGCCGCCAGTTCACCGGCATGCTCACCTCCTCGGACGCCGCCCAGACGCCCACCGCCTGCTGCGCGTTGAGCACCTGGCCGAGCGAGGAGATGAACCGGCGATCCACGCCCACCGAGTGCTCCCCGGCCTTCGGGATGACCGTCTGCTGCACCACCCAGGCCTGCGGCGGCGCGACGGACGTCACGTAGTGCGCCAGCGCGGCGCGCACCGGGTCCCACTCCCAGGTGGAGCTGCTGATGAAGTGGTGCAGGTTCTGCTCCGTGGCCTGCCCGCCGATCAGCCGCGCGATGTTGCGCACCGACTTGCGGCCCTCCGCGCCCAGCAGTCCGCGCAGGTACTCCACGCCCTTGCGGCGCTGGTCCGCCCGGGGCAGCGACGCGAACAGCGCCGGGCACAGCTCCGAGAGGACGATGTCGTGGGAACTGCCGACGCCCGGCTTGCGCCCGGGCGTTCGCGTGTCCCTGATGTGCAGGGCGAAGTCGCTCATCGAGATCCCCAACCTCTACATGGCAGACGCATCTTCAGATGGGTCGACGGTATGCAGAGGGCTCGGGCCGGGCCCAGGTGCACCGGACACACGGCTGCACGCGCGGCCTATGGCCGGACCACCGGACAGCGCGCGCGGGCAGGCGCGATCGCCCCCGGAGCCGCCCGGCGGGGTGTGCCGGGGCCATCAGGGGCGGGCCGACCGCGCGCGAGTTGACGAACAAACGACTTCCGTGCGGCACCCCGGCGCCGACCGGTGGAAGACTCTCCGAGCATGCGAGCAGCCTTCATCGAGGCCCTCGGGCCGCCCGAGAACATCCGCTACGGCGAACTTCCCTCCCTCCGTCCCGGGCCGACCGACATCCTGGTCGACGTCACGGCCACCACCGTCAACCCGGTGGACACCTTCGTCCGCTCCGGCCTCTTCCGCACCCCGGTCGAGTTCCCGTTCGTGATCGGCCGCGACCTGGTCGGCACCGTGGCCGCGGCCGGGCCGGCCGCCCCCGGCTTCGCCGTCGGCGACCGGGTGTGGACCAACAGCCTCGGCCACGGCGGGCGCCAGGGCGCCGCCTCCGAGCAGGTCGTCGTCCCCGCCGACCGCCTCTACCACCTCCCTGAGGGCGTCCTCCCCGAGGAGGCCGTCGCCGTCGTCCATCCGGCCGCGACCGCCTACCTCGGCCTGTTCACGCACGGCCGCCTGCGGGCCGGTGAGACCGTCCTGGTGGCCGGCGCGGCCGGGAACGTCGGCTCCGCGCTGGTCACCCTCGCCGTCGACGCCGGGGCCAGGGTCATCGCCACCGCCTCCGCCCGCGACCTGGAACAGTGCCTCGCCCTGGGTGCGGCCGAGGCCCTGGACTACCGCGATCCGGACCTCGCCGAACGGCTCGCCCAGGCCTGCCCCGGCGGCGTCGACCTCCACCTCGACACGTCCGGGGAGAACGACCTGGCCACCGCCGTCGACCTGCTCGCCCCGCGCGGACGGATCGTCCTGCTGGCCGGCGCCCGCTCGCGGCCGATCCTCCCGGTCGGGCCGCTCTACATGAAGGACTGCTCGATCGCCGGCTTCGTGATCTCGCATGCGACCAGCACCGAACTGGCCGAGGCCGCCGTCGCCATCAACCGCTCGCTCGCGGCCGGACGGCTGCGCCCCCTGGCGGTCGAGACCCTTCCGCTGAGCGCCGCCGCCGAGGTCCACGGCCGAATGGAACGCGGCGAGCTGCACGGCAGAAGGGTGGTCCTCAGGCCCGATTCGCAGGCCTGACCGGACGCCTGCCAACCGTTGTACCGGAGGTCCGGCAGGGCCGCAACGCCCTCGTCGGGCCGCGACTTGACATATTCCGGGCCTCCGGCACGTCCGGCCTGCGACACAGAACCTGGACGTGTATTGTCCTGGTTATGCGAATGGGTGAAGGAGTCGAGTGGGGCCTGCACTGCTGCCTCACCCTGGCATGGCTCGACAGTGACCAACCGGTTCCGACAGCACGGCTGGCGGCCTGGTTCGACCTGCCGCCGGCCTACCTGACCAAGCGCCTACAGGCGCTGGTCCGGGCCGGCATCCTGAGCTCGACGCCGGGCTCCAAGGGCGGCTTCCGGCTGGGCCGACGGCCGGAGAAGATCACCTTGATGGACGTGGTCACCGCCATCGAGGGCCCCGACGACGTGTTCCGCTGCACCGAGATCCGCCAGCGTGCGGACGGCGGTGGCGCCATCGCACGGGAGTTCCGACAGCCGTGCGGGATCGCCACCGCGATGCGCAAGGCCGAACTGGCCTGGCGCCGCGAACTCGCCGGGCAGACGGTGGCCGACCTCATGGCCGCCGCGCCGGGCGGGGCCGCCGACCGCACCCGACGCCACTACGCCCGCATGACCGGCTGACCGCACGCCCGACGGTCCGGCCGCCTCACCGCGCGGCGACACCACAGCACACGCACCGACCCGCAAGGAGAATCTGGATGTCCAGTGTCTCGATTCCGGCCGACCGGAAAGCTCCGGCCGAACCCGGCTCACCACCCCAGGGCGGCCTGTCCTCCACCCTCGTCCTCGCCTTAGGCACATTCGCCGTCGGCACGGACGCCTTCGTCGTGGCCGGCTTCCTCCCCTCCATGGCCAAGGACCTGCACGTCTCCTCGGCCACGGCCGGTCAGTCGATCACCGTCTTCGCCGCCGCCTACGCCGTCCTCTCCCCCATCCTGGCCACCCTCCTCGCCCGGCTTCCCCGCCGAACCCTGCTGATCACCGCACTGTTCACGCTCGGCATCGCCAACCTCGGCTCGGCACTGGCCCCCAACATGGCCGTGCTGATCATCAGCCGCATCATCGCCGCCGCCGGCGCCGCCGCCTACACCCCCAACGCCGGAGCCGTCAGCGCCTCCCTCGTCCGCCCCGAACTGCGGGCCCGCGCCCTCGCCGTGGTCATCGGCGGCCTCACCATCGCCACCGCACTCGGCGTGCCGCTCGGCAACGCCGCCAGCCACTGGCTGGGCTGGCGCACCGCCCTCGGTCTCGTCGCCGGACTCTGCCTGCTCGTCGCCGTGATACTGCGCCTGATCATGCCGTGGCTCCCCGGCAACGTCCGGGTGCCGCTACGCACCCGCCTCGCCGTCCTGCGCCGGCCGGCCGTCCTCGCCGTCCTGCCGCTCACCATCCTCGGCATGGGCGCCAGCTACACCGCGTACGCCTACAGCGTGCCCATGCTGGAAGCCGTCAAGGTGCCCGAGAGTTCCATCCTGTGGATGCTCTTCCTGTACGGCCTCGGCGCCGTCATCGGCAACCTCGCTGCGGGCTACACCACCGACCGCTGGGGCTCCACCAAGGTCCTGATCATCGGCTACACCGCCATGGTCGTCGCCCTCGGGGCCCTCGCCTGGCTCGCCGCCTCCGACTCCGACCTCAAGCCCGTCGTCGGCCTGCTGGTCCTCCTCTGGGGCGCCAGCAGTTGGTGCCAGACACCCCCGCAGCAGCACCGCCTGATCGAGGTCGCCCCTCAGGAGGCCCCGCTGGTGGTCTCCCTCAACTCCTCCTCCATCTACCTCGGCATCGGCCTCGGCACCATCATCGGCGGCTCCACCCTCGGCGCCGGCGCCGCGACCGTGTACGGCCTGGGCGCGGCCATCGCCGCCATCGCCCTGATCTTCCTGCTCTTCACCCGCCACTCGCCCACGAACAAAGGCTGAGGCGCGAGACACCTCCTGCGGGCCGGTCAACTCCCTTCCGGCCACCGCTTCCTGACGGTGCGGCGTCGCACCGAGCGCTGAAACACCCCTCAGCACGCGACGACCGACGACCGGCGCGGAGACAGACCCTGCTGCCCCGGTTTCCCCGACACGTCCCTGGCCGCCCAACGGCGCCGCGCACCGCAGCGGCCCCGGCCACGGACACCACCCCGCACTCCCCGCGGGACCACCACGTCGACGAAACCGAGAGATTGCCAGATGACCCAGTTGAGCGAGTCCCCCGTGACCACCCACAGCGCCGAGACCACCGAATCGACCCCCGCGCCGGTCACCCCCGACGCACGGACCACGCCCGCGGAGTCCGGGACGACCGGCGCCCAGGCATTGATCCGTACACTCGAAGAGGTCGGAGTGGACACCGTCTTCGGCATCCCGGGCGGGGCCATCCTTCCCGCGTACGACCCACTGATGGACTCGGCCAAGGTGCGCCACATCCTGGTCCGCCACGAGCAGGGCGCCGGCCACGCCGCCACCGGATACGCCCAGGCCACCGGCCGAGTCGGGGTCTGCATGGCCACCTCCGGCCCGGGCGCGACCAACCTGGTAACCCCGATCGCCGACGCCTACATGGACTCGGTGCCGATCGTCGCGATCACCGGCCAGGTCCCCTCGACCCTGATCGGAAGGGACGCCTTCCAGGAGGCGGACATCTGCGGCATCACCATGCCGATCACCAAGCACAACTACCTGGTCACCGACCCCGACGAAATCCCCCGGGTGATCGCCGAGGCCTTCCACATCGCCGCCACCGGCCGCCCCGGCCCCGTCCTCGTCGACATCACCAAGGACGCCCTCCAGGGCCTGACAAGGCATCGGCAGATCGAGCCCTCGCTGCCCGGCTACCGCCCGGTCACCAAGCCGCACGCCAAGCAGATCCGCGAGGCCGCGAAGATGCTGGTGGGCGCCAAGCGCCCGGTCCTGTACGTCGGCGGCGGCGTGATCAAGGCACAGGCCACCACCGAGCTGCGGATCCTCGCCGAACTGACCGGCGCCCCCGTGGTCACCACCCTGAT
>NZ_JBHWIR010000111.1:0-6956 GCF_042731835.1 Kitasatospora sp. NPDC059817
CGAGTACTGCGACCTGTTCGACCTCACCCGGGCCCAACTCGCCGCGCTGCCGGGCCCGGTGCTGGACTGGCGGCGCGGGGCGGGGCGAGGGGGGCGGGCGGGCGCGGCGGCGCGCTCGGGGGGGGGGCGCGCGGCTCAGCCCCCCCCCCCCCCCCCTTCACTCAGGTCCCTCAGACCGTGACCAGCGTCTCCAGCGGAGCGCCGTTCAGGTGCCCGGCCAGCCGTTCCCGGCCGTCCAGGAAGCCCAGCTCCATCAGCACCACGACGCCCACCAGCTCGGCGCCGGCCTCCTTCACCAGGTCCAGCGAGGCGCCGATGGTGCCACCGGTGGCCAGCACGTCGTCCACCACCAGCACCCGCTCACCGGGCGCGAAGGCGTCGCACTGCACCTCCAGCGTCGCCGAGCCGTACTCCAGCTCGTACGAGCGCCGGAACACCTCGCCGGGCAGCTTGCCCTGCTTGCGGATCGGCACGAAGCCGAGCCCGGCCGCGAAGGCCGCCGGAGCCGCCAGCACGAAGCCGCGCGCCTCCAGGCCCACCACCTTGGTCGCCCCGAGCTCCCGCGCCCGGTCCGCCAGCGCCCTGGTGAGGGCGCCGAAGGCCTCGGCGTCGGCCAGCAGCGGCGCGATGTCCTTGAACAGCACACCCGGCTTCGGGTAGTCCGGGACGTCCCGGATCCGGCTGTTCAACAGCTCGGCCAGTGCGGTGTCGGCGGTGGTCACGGCGTGTCCTTACGGTCGGGTCGGTTCAGCGCTTGGTGGACGGACGGCCCTTGGCACGCGTGGTGCCGGCCGCCCGGCCGCGCTGACCGACCATACCCGCAGGCAGGTCCTCGTCCGCGATCTCCTCGTCCGCCGGCACCTCGCCCGCGGCCTTGGCAGCGGCCGCGGCCCGGTGCTGCAGGACCCGCTTGCGCAGCGCCTTCATCTCCGGCTGCTCCTCCTTGAGCTGCGCCAGCAGCGGGGTGGCGACGCAGATCGACGAGTAGGCACCGGCCGCGAGGCCGATGAACAGCGCCAGCGAGATGTCGTTCAGCGTGCCGGCGCCCAGGAGGCCGCCACCGATGAACAGCAGCGCGGCGACCGGGAGCAGGGCGACCACCGTGGTGTTGAGCGAACGCACCAGGGTCTGGTTGAGGCCCGCGTTGGCCGCCTCGCTGTAGGTGAGCTTGTTCTGCTTGGTGAGGTCCTTGGTGTTCTCCTTCACGGTGTCGAAGACGACGACCGTGTCGTAGAGCGAGTACCCGAGGATGGTCAGGAAGCCGATCACCGTACCGGGGGTGACCTCGAAGCCCACCAGGGCGTACACGCCGATGGTGATCAGGAGGTCGTGGATGAGGGCGACCAGGGCCGCCACCGCCATCCGCCACTCGAAGGCGATCGCCAGGTAGACCGTCACCAGGACCATGAAGATGATCAGGCCGGTGAGCGCCTTCGAGGAGATCTGCTTGCCCCAGCTGGGGCCGATCACCTGGGCCTCGACGGTGTCCAGCGGCACGGCCAGCTTCTCGGAGAGCTGAGCGCGGATCTCGTCCGAGCTCTTCGGCTCCTCGGTGCTGACCTGGATGCGGATCTTGCCGTTGTCGGTCGACTGCACCAGCGGGTGCGAGGAGACGATCTGGTTGGACGTCTCCTGCGCCTGCGAGACGGTCAGCCCCGGCTTGGCCACGGTGTAGACCGAGCCGCCCTTGAACTCGATGCCCAGGTGCAGGCCCATCGACAGACCGATCGCCGCGATCAGCACGATCACGCCGGAGATGGAGTACCAGAGCTTACGGCGCCCGACGAAGTCGAAGCTGACCTCGCCCTGGTAGAGCCGGTGTCCCAGATTGGAGAAGCGTGACACGGTGTCAGGCCTCCTTCACGGCGGCAGAGGAGGGGCTACGGCGACGGCTGCTGCGCAGCGGCGGGCGGGCGCCCAGCCGCTTCGGGTCCAGGCCGGACCACGGGTGACCGTTGGCGAAGAACTTGCGCCGGGCCAGCAGCGTGATCACCGGCTTGGTGAAGAGGAAGATCACCACGACGTCCAGCGCGGTGGTCAGCCCCAGGGTGAACGCGAAGCCCTGGACCTTGCCGACCGAGACCACGTAGAGCACGGCGGCACAGAGGAAGGACACGAAGTCCGACACCAGGATGGTGCGCCGGGCGCGCGGCCAGGCCCGCTGGACCGCCGGGCGCAGCGGGGCGCCCTCGCGGACCTCGTCGCGGATGCGCTCGAAGTAGACGATGAAGGAGTCGGCGGTGATGCCGATCGCGACGATCGCACCGCAGACCGCGGGCAGGTTCAGCGCGAAGCCGATCCCGGCGCCGAGCAGGCTCATGATCGAGTAGGTCAGGGCCGCCGAGACGAGCAGACCGGCGATCGAGACCAGGCCGAGGCCGCGGTAGTAGACCAGCGAGTAGAGCACCACCAGCAGCATGCCGATCGCGCCGGCGACCAGACCGGCCTTGAGCTGGTCGCTGCCGAGCGCCGGGGAGACGGTGGTGATGTCGCTCTTGCTGAATTCCAGCGGCAGGGCGCCGTAGCCCAGCACGTTGGACAGGTCCTGCGCCTCGGCCTGGCTGAAGCGGCCGGTGATCACGGCGCTGCCGCCGGGGATCACGTTCTTGACCTCGGGGTGCGAGACGACCTGGTTGTCCAGGACGATCGCGAACTGGTTGTTCGGCGGGGTCTGGGTGGCGAGCTGGCCGGTGACCTTGGTGAAGGCGTCGGTGCCGGCGCCGTTGAACTGCAGCTGGACCTGCCAGCCGGCACCCGTCTGGGTGTCGAGGCTCGGCTGGGCCTTGGAGACGTCCGAGCCCTTCACGGCGACGGGGCCGAGGGCGAGCTTCTCGTAGTAGCCGTTCTCGGGCTTCTGCGAACAGGCGACGACGGCCTTGTCCTCGGGGCCGGTCTGGGCCGCGCGGACCTCCGGCTTGGTGCAGTCGAGGGCGGTGAAGGCCGCGGCCAGCTCCGGCGGCACGGTGCCCTGGGTCATCGCGGCGCTGACGTCCGCGGCGCTGGGCGGGGTGGCGGGCGCGGACGGCGTGGCGGCGGCGCTCGGGGCGGTGCTCGCGCCCGTGGCGGCGGCGCTCGGGCTGGCGTCGGCGGCCAGCGCCTCACCGGCCGGGCGGCCCTGCTTGGTGCCGCTCGCGCTGGGCGTTCCGGTGGCGCTCGCGCCGGCCGAGGCGGTGGAGCCGGCGGACGGGGCCGCGCTCGGGGTGCCGGTGGCCGAGGGGGAGCCGGTGGGCGCCGGCGGCGTGAAGCCGCTGGGCGCCACCGCGAGGACCGGGCGGAAGAACAGCTTGGCGGTGGTACCCACCTGGTCCGCCGCGTTCTGCTGGTTGCCGCCCTTGGGGATGTTCACGATGATCGTGTTGTCGCCCTGGGTCTGCACCTCCGCCTCGGAGACACCCATGCCGTTGACGCGGCGCTCGATGATCCCGGTGGCGATGTCCATGTTGGACTTGGTGATCGCCTTGGGGTCGGTCGACTTCGCGGTCAGCGTGATACTGGTGCCACCGGCGAGGTCGATTCCGAGCCGGGGCTTGGTGTGGCCCGTCCCGAACATGAGGGCGACCAGTCCGACGGTGACGACCAGGATGAGGGCCAGCGCCCGCCCTGGGTAGCCGTCGCGCGGGCGCGACTTGGGTGTTGCCACCTTGCTCGTTTCTCCCTGTCCATGCCACTCCCCCAACCGGACCCCCGTCCGGCTTGTGGCGGGACGGGGGCATGGCGGTTCTGCGGCCCTGAGGTCCTGTGGGCTCGCGGCACTGGGCCGCGCGGCCGGGCTGGTGCCCGACCGTACTACTTGCTCGCGGGAGCCCCGCCCTCGACGTCGCCCTTGGCGCCGCCGTCCTTGGTGAGCGTCAGCGGCTTGTCCTCGACCGGCTCGGCGTCGGTGTCCTCGGCCTCCGGCTCGGCCAGCTCGTCATCGGCGGGGCGACCGTTGATGATCGCGTCGTACTCCTGGGGCTCCAGGACAGCGGCGATCGCGCTCTTGGTGAAGTGGGTGACCACGCCGGGCGCGATCTCCAGCTCGATGGTCTCCTCGTTGATCGCCTTCACCGTGGCGTACAGGCCACCGATGGTGCGCACCCCCGCCCCTGGCTCCAGCGAGGTCTGCATCTGCTGCATCTGCGACTGGCGCTTCTTCTGCGACCGGAACATGAGCACGATCGCGATGATCGGGAGGAGAAGGATGATGAAGTTCACTGCAGCCAGGGTCCTTTACGGGCCGCCGACCGGCGGCCTGTGTGGTATTGGTCGGCCCGTCAGGTGAGCGGGGCGGTCCGGCGGAGTCTAGGCGACCCCGAACTGATCGGACAACGCCAAGCATCGCATCCTGCCGCCGAAAGTGGCGACCCTCCGCCTGCACAGTTTCCCCGGACTTCGCCCCCGGCTCGCACCCGGGCCACTCACCGGGGCGGTGCATCGGACGCCTCCCGGGAACCGTCGGGCGGCGATCACCCGTTCAGCCCTCGTCGGCCCGGAAGAGTTCGGATTGCGCGGGCACGGCGCCCCGGGTGGTCTGGATCGGCGGGGTCAGCCCGAGGTGCTGCCAGGCCGCCGCGGTGGCGATCCGGCCGCGCGGGGTCCGGGCGAGCAGGCCCTCGCGGACCAGGAAGGGCTCCGCCACCTCCTCGACCGTCTCGGACTCCTCCCCCACCGCGACCGCAAGAGTCGACAAACCGACCGGTCCGCCGCCGAACAGCCGCAGCAGCGCGGTCAGCACCGCGCGGTCCAGCCGGTCCAGACCGCGGGCGTCCACCTCGTAGACGTCCAGCGCCCGGGCGGCGATCTCGACGGTGACCTGGCCGTCGTGCCGCACCTGCGCGAAGTCGCGAACCCGGCGCAGCAGCCGGTTGGCGATGCGCGGCGTCCCCCGCGAGCGGCCGGCGATCTCGGCGGCGCCGGCCGGGTCGATCTCCACGTCCAGCAGGGTGGCCGAGCGGCGCACCACCCGTTCGAGCTCGGCCGGGGCGTAGAACTCCATGTGCCCGGTGAAGCCGAAGCGGTCGCGCAGCGGGGGCGGCAGCAGGCCGGCCCGGGTGGTGGCGCCGACCAGGGTGAAGGGCGGCAGTTCCAGCGGGATGGCGGTGGCGCCCGGGCCCTTGCCGACGATCACGTCGACCCGGAAGTCCTCCATCGCCATGTAGAGCATCTCCTCGGCCGGCCGGGACATCCGGTGGATCTCGTCGAGGAAGAGCACCTCGCCCTCGGCGAGCGAGGAGAGGATCGCCGCGAGGTCCCCCGCGTGCTGGATCGCCGGGCCGGAGGTGATCCGGATCGGGGCGCCCAGCTCGGCGGCGATGATCATGGACAGGGTGGTCTTGCCCAGCCCGGGCGGCCCGCTGAGCAGCACGTGGTCGGGCGCGCTGCCGCGCTTGCGGGCCGCCTGGAGCACCAGGGACAGCTGCTCGCGCACCCGCTCCTGACCGATGAACTCGTCCAGCAGCTTGGGGCGCAGCGCCGCCTCGACCGCCTGGTCCTCCCCGTCGGCGGCGGCCGTCACCAGCCGGTCGCCCGGGTCCGAGTCGTACGGACTCATCAGCACATGCTCCAAAGTCGACAAGAGGACAGATCGCCAGATGGCTTTAGCGGGATCGGTTGAGGCCGCGCAGGGCGAGCCGGAGCAGTGCGCCGACGTCCGGCGTCTGCTGGGCCTCCGCCTCGGGGGTGACGGCCACGACCGCCTCGTCCGCCTCGCGCGGAGCGTAGCCGAGACCGGTCAGCGCCGAGTGCAGCTGCTCGCTCCAGGGGGCCGGACCGCTCGCGATCGGCTTCTGCGCCGGCACCGCGCCGTGCGGGGCGCCCAGCTTGTCCTTGTACTCCAGCAGCAGCTTGGCGGCCTTCGCCTTCCCGATGCCGGGCACGGCCACCAGCGCCTTCTCGTCGCCGCCGGCCACCGCGGCCCGCAGCGCGTCGGGGCTGTGCACCCCGAGGATCGCCTGCGCCAGCTTCGGGCCGACGCCCGGCGCGGCCTGGAGGATCTCGAAGACGGCGCGCTCGTCGTCGTCCGCGAAGCCGAACAGGGTCAGCGAGTCCTCCCGGACCACCAGCGAGGTCGCGAGCCGGACGGGCTCACCCAGCCGGAGCCCGGCCAGCGTGTTCGGCGTGCACTGCACGGCCATGCCGACCCCGCCGACCTCGACCACGGCGAGTCCGGAGGAGATGGCCGCCACGGGCCCTTGCACGAAGGCGATCACCGGCTGCTTCCTTTCAGGGGGGTGGCACGGGCCGCCCGTACCGCGGCCTCCAGGCGGTTGACCGCCCCGCCGCGCCAGATGTGGCAGATGGCCAGCGCCAGCGCGTCGGCGGCGTCGGCGGGCTTGGGCGGGGCGTCCAGCCGCAGCAGGCGCTGCACCATGGCCGTGACCTGCGCCTTGTCGGCCCGGCCGGAGCCGGTGACGGCGGCCTTGACCTCGCTCGGGGTGTGCAGGGTGACCGGGATGCCGCGCCGGGTGGCGCAGAGCATCGCGACCGCGCTGGCCTGGGCGGTGCCCATCACCGTCCGGACGTTGTGCTGGGCGAACACCCGCTCGACGGCGACCAGCTCCGGCTCGTGCTCGTCGAGCCAGGCCTCTATGCCCTGCTCCACCAGCAGCAGCCGCCGCCCGATCTCCTCCTCGGCGGGGGTGCGCACCACGCCGACCCCGACCATCCGCAGCGGCCGCCCCGGCGCACCCTCGACCACGCCGATCCCGCACCTGGTCAGCCCCGGGTCGACGCCCAGTACCCGTACCACAGCCCCGCCTCTCGTTGATCGCCGCTCGCCTCCGGGCGCTCCGGCCCGGGCAGGCCCTCCGGCCCACGGCGGGCGACCTGCGAAGGCTACCGTCCGGGTCCGACAGCGCCCGCAAAGACACCGGCCCGGGGGGGGGGGGGGCCCCCCGCCCGGGGGGGTTTAAGATAACAAGGCGGCGAGCCGGGGTCGTATAAAAAAAAACCAACCCCCCAAAACACCAGTGTTTTCG